>JAYSYB010000076.1:0-2358 GCA_043716775.1 Rubrivivax sp. | reverse complement strand
CTGCACATGGCCGACGTGGAAAAACTGATCCATGTGCTGCACCGCCTGGTCAACGGCGGCCACAGCGTGGTGGTGATCGAGCACGACCTGGATGTGATTGCCGAGGCCGACTGGGTGATTGACCTGGGACCGGACGGCGGCAACGCCGGCGGTCAGGTGGTGGCGGCCGCCCCACCGGAACAGGTGGTGAAACTGGGGACGGCCACCGGCAAGGCGCTGGCTGCCGTGCTGGCGCGTTGAGGCGACGGCAAAGCCCCCGTGATTCCACGGGTATCCCCGCCTCAGGTTCTGAGCGCTTCCAGCAAGGCCGCCGCCACCTCGGCAAACCCCGCGCCGCGTTCACCCTGTGTGATGTAGCGCGGCTTTTGGCTCAGCTCCGCTTCAAAGCGGCGGATGTTGGCCACGCCGACTGAATGCGGAAAGGCTTCGAACATCAGCTGGTCGTTGGTCGAGTCGCCGACATAGACCCAGTTGTTCATTTCCGCATCGAGCGCGCGCCCAAACAGTTCACGCACGATCCAGCGCGCACCTTCCAGCTTGTTGTGCGCGCCATACCAGCCGTTGATGTGGATGGAACTCACGGTGGTGTTCATGCCTTCGCCCTGCATGATGTGCACCGCCTGGGCAATACGCTCTGGCGACAGGTGCACAAACTCGCTGTGGTCGATGGCGATGTCGGTCTCGCGTCCCGGGCTGTCCTGTGACAGCAAGGCGCCTGGCACCTCACGCAGCACGCGCTGTGCCACCTGCTGCATGCGGGCGTAGTTGGCGCGTCGCGTCGCTTCGTCTTGCTGATATCTTTTTGATAGCTGCTCACGCCCGCCAGATAAGGGCTGGCGGCCATTTTTATCAGCAAGAAGCGCCACGGCACCGTTTTCCGCCACGATGGCATCCACCGGCCAGCTCAGCGCAAACGGCTCGCTCCATCCCACTGGCCGGCCGGTGATGGGAATCACCTGCAGGCCCGCGGCTTTTATGTCTGCCAGCGCCCGCAAGGCGTCCGCCGTGATCGCGCCGTCGGTCGTGAGGGTGTCGTCGATGTCAGTAAAGACACCGGTGATGCGCCGGCGTTCGGCCAGCGGCCAGGCGCTCAGTGTCAGCATTTCAGAATGATGGGTTCGAGCGCATCGCCTTGCGGCAGGATGCGGCCTATCGCCACGGTTTGGCTGTAGCCGAGTTTGCGCAGCGCGGCGATACACGCGTCGGCACGGTCAGCCGGCACACTGGCCAGCAGGCCGCCGGCGGTTTGCGGGTCAAAAATCAGCGGGTAGGCAGGGTGGTGGATGGCCTCGGCCTGGTTGCGCAGCGCGCGGCGCAGCCGCACATTGGCCGGTTGCAGCGAACTCAGGATGCCGGCCGCGCTGGTCTCCAGCGCGCCGTCCAGCAGTGGCAGCGCGGCCAGGTGCAGCTCGGCATCCACGTCCGAGGGCCGCGTCATCTCGACCAGGTGGCCCAGCAGGCCAAAGCCGGTCAGGTCGGTGCAGGCGGTGGCGCCGTGGGCTTGCAGGCAGGCCGCGCCCAGCCGATTGGACTGGATCATCGAGGCCAGCGCCGCATCAATCCAGCGGCCCCGGGTTTTCAGCCGTGCATGGGCTCAAACAGCGTGCCGGTGCCAATCGGTTTGGTCAGCAGCAACACGTCGCCGGCGCGCATGCCGCCTTTTTTCATCACCGTGTGCAGGTCTTCATCGACCATCCGTTGATCGCAAAACCCAGCGCCAGCTCCTTGCCCTCACCGGTGTGGCCGCCGACCAGCGCACAACCGGCTTCATTGAGCACCTCCACCGCGCCTGTCATCATCTGGAACAACAAGTCCTCGACTTTGGCCTCGAGACCGGGCGGAACAGTCGCAATGGCCGTGGCCGACTGGGCCTCGCCACCCATCGCAAAAATATCACCGAGCGCATGGTTGGCAGCGACCTTGCCAAACAGGTAGGGGTCGTCGATGAAGGCGCGGAAAAAATCAACCGAGTGCACCATGGCTTTGCCCGGTGGCACGCGCACGACTGCGGCATCGTCCGGCGCGTGCAGGCCAATCAGCACATCGTCGCGTTCAATTGGCTGCAGGGCACCGAGTGCGCGCGACAGCACGGTGGCACCGACCTTGGCGCCGCAGCCGCCGCAGCGCATGGCAATGGCGGAGATTGCCTGCGCGGTTTCCTCCTGATCGAGCTTGATACGCGGCTCGCCGGCCTGGCCCCTGGCGCTTTCGTCCATCACCGGGAAGGTCTGGAATTTGGCCATGAAGCGGCGGTCAATCCAGTCTTTCCAGCGCCAGACCCACGCGCCCTGCCAGCTCAGCAAGCCGCGTGAAGCGACGGCAAAACGGTCGCCGGTGCTGATCAGCGCCAGCCAGTTG
>JAYSYB010000075.1:0-22077 GCA_043716775.1 Rubrivivax sp. | reverse complement strand
CGTCGCCGTTGTAGTCGATCTCCAGCTCTTCCTTGGCCTCTTCCTGCTCGGCATTGCTGGACGCGATGCGCAACACACCGGGTTCAATGTTGACGCGCACGCCCTTGAATTTTTCACTCGTCAGGATGGCCGCGCGTTGCAGGCTGGCCAGCAGCGGTGCACGGCCCAACACAACGGCGTTCTTGTGGTTCTTGGGAATGACGCGGTTGTAGTCGGGGAACTTGCCTTCGACGAGCTTGGTGACGAATTCCATGCCGCTGAAAGTGAATTTGGCCTGGTTGTTGGCAAAGCGCATTTCGATGGCGGTGTCTTCGTCTTTCAGCAGGCGCTGCAGTTCCAGCACGGTCTTGCGTGGCAGGATGACTTCTTGCTTGTTCGGCATGTCGTGCTCTAGCTGCGCCTGCGCCAGACCCAGGCGGTGGCCGTCCGTGGCCACCAAGGTCAGCAGTTTGCCTTCGGCGATGAAGAGGATGCCGTTGAGGTAGTAGCGGATGTCGTGCACCGCCATCGCAAAGTGCACCTGGTTGATGAGCTCGCGCAGCGTCTTCTGTGGCACCGCGAAGGTGGGGCCGAAATCGACGCTTTCGTTCACAAGAGGGAAATCATCCGCTGGCAGTGTCTGCAGAGTGAAGCGGCTCTTGCCCCCCTGCAGCGTGAGCTTGTTGGCCGCACTGCTGATCGTGACCACCTGGTCGGCTGGCAGGCTCTTGAGGATGTCGATGAGCTTGCGCGCACCCACCGTGGTGCTGAGCTGCCCTGCATCACCGCCCAGTTCGGCTTGGGTACGGACCTGGATCTCAAGGTCGCTGGTGGTGAACTCAACCGTGCCACCGTTTTTGCGCATCAACACGTTGGCCAGGATCGGCAGCGTGTGCCGACGCTCGACGATCCCTGCTACCGACTGCAGAGCTTCGAGCAGGTTGGCTTGCGCAGCTTTCAGAACAATCATGAGACTTCCTCTTTATAGATGTAGTCGTAGCTAGTAGAGCAGCATCGAATCTGGGGACAACGCTATTTTCGCCTTTTCCATCAAGGCCTTAGGAGGCGGCCAACCCTGTGCGCCAAGGGCCGCTGCTGCTGTACCCGGAATGGGGACAAGAGCGGCATGGCGGATGGGGCTGTGGACAAGGACTGTGTTGTGCCAGCTTTCTCCACAGGGTTGCCCGGCGCGGCGACTGACAAGAGATTGGCGTTATCCCTTGAGGGTTTGCTCCAGCACGTGCAGCTGCTGATTGAGTTCGGGGTTGGTGCTGCGTTCGGCGCCAATCTTGCGCACCGCATGCAGCACCGTGGTGTGGTCGCGGCCACCGAAGAGTTCTCCTATCTCGGGCAGGCTCTTCTTGGTCATGTCCTTGGCCAGGTACATGGCAATCTGACGCGGCCTGGCAATGCTGGCTGGCCGCTTTTTGCTGTACATGTCGGCGACCTTGATCTTGTAGAAGTCGGCAACCGTTTTCTGGATGTTCTCAACGCCGATCTGGCGGTTTTGGATGCTGAGCAGGTCTTTCAGCGCGTCGCGGGCCAGACTGATGTTGATTTCCTTGTGGCTGAAGCGGCTGTAGGCCAGCACCTTGCGCAAGGCGCCTTCAAGTTCACGCACGTTGGCACGCACGTTCTTGGCAATGAAGAACGCCACGTCCTCGGGCATCTCGGTGCCTTCTGCGATGGCCTTTCGCATCAGGATGGCGACGCGCATTTCCAGCTCGGGCGGGTCGATGGCAACGGTCAAACCGGCGTCGAAACGGCTGGTGAGCCGCTCGTCAATGTCCACCAACCCTTTCGGGTAGGTGTCGCTGGTCATGATGATGTGGGCGCGCTTGGTGAGCAGGGCTTCAAAGGCGTTGAAGAACTCTTCCTGCGTGCGGTCCTTGCCGGCGAAGAACTGCACGTCGTCGATTAGCAGCAGGTCCAGGCTGTGGTACTTGGCTTTCAGTTCATCGAACGTTTTGCGCTGGTAGTTCTTGACGACGTCGGAGATGAACTGTTCGGCATGCAGGTACAACACCCTTGCATCGGGCCGGTCCTTGAGAAGTGCATTGCCTACAGCGTGCACCAAGTGCGTCTTGCCCAAGCCAACGCCGCCGTAAATGAAGAGTGGGTTGTACATGGCACCCGGCGCACCTGCGACGTGCAACGCGGCGGTGCGAGCCATCTGGTTGGCGCGGCCGGCTACCAGGGTGTCGAAGGTGAGCGCCGTATTCAGGCGGTGCAGACTGGCAGCCGGGGTGCCCGCACGCGGGGCGGCCGAGGTGAGGGAATCGCCGCCGTTGCGAAAGCTGCCGGTGTTGACAGCACCACCCGCACCACTCGGTCCGCGCAGGCCCAGTGCATCCAGCGCCACTGACACTGCAGCCGTGCTGGTGTTGCGGCGCAGGGGCATGGCCTGGGCTTCGACCTTGCTGGGTGCCACCGACAGTTCCAGCCGCACTGGCGCGCCGGCCAGTTCCGTCAGCACGCTTTCGATGCGGCCTGCGTACTGCGCACGTATCCAGTCCAGCTTGAAGCGATTGGGAACGCGAACGACAAGCGTGACTGTGGTGTCGCCGCCACCCCCGGACGGGGCCAGGCTGGCCGTCAGCGGACGGATCCAGGTGTTGAACTGTTGTTCGGGCAATTCGGCAGCCAGGCGCTCACACCCCCGCTGCCACAAGTCAAGGCTCATTGTGGACATCTTCTTGTTGGAGCCGCCGAATCATGCGTCCCTCGCAATCGGCGGAACGCAGTTATCCACACAAACCGAAGCGTCGTCAACCCCCGTCGAACACGGCGTCTTGTGGCGCAAGTGTTTGACCGCAAAGGCGATTTTTGCTGTAATCATGGGTTTCCCGGATGCAAGCCGAAGGCGCAAGAACAACGGCCCGACAGGATCGAGCCCTGGAATTTGTCCCTTAACGTGTTTCTCGACCTCGGAGCGTCTGCCCGCCGTCCGTCATAAGCCGCAGAGCTCAGCGCGTCACGGCTCCCAAAGTGGCGAGCAACGGTTTGCGTCATCCTTCCCTAGACCGGCCACCTCGGCCACAACGCTGACAGGCCAGCCATGAAACGCACCTACCAACCCTCCAAGATCCGCCGCGCACGCACGCACGGCTTCCTCGTGCGCATGAAGACCCGAGGCGGCCGAGCCGTGCTCAACGCGCGCCGCGCCAAGGGCCGCAAGCGCCTGGGCGTCTGAGAGCAGGCGCTGGGCCGTCACAGCCTCTCTGCCCGATGCGCCCCGTGCTTGAACGCCTTTTGCAAAAGGTCGATTTCGAGCGCTTGCTGTCTACACGGGCGCAGATGCGGAGCGCTCACTTCGCGTTGCACCACATCAGCGGCCGGCCTTTGCCTGCGACAACGCGAAAAAATAGCGTCGCGCCGCAGGACTTGTCCACAGCCCCTGTTTCACAACTGCAATCGGCTGTGGACAACGGGCCGGCCGGCCTCTGGATAGGTTGTGTCGTGCCCAAAAGACATGCCCGCCGAGCGGTAACGCGCAACCTGCTCAAAAGGCAGATTCGCGCTTCTTTCGTGCGTCATGCTGACCAGCTGGCGGGTGGCCTGTGGCTCGTTCGGTTGCGGGCTGGCTTTGTGACCACCGAATTCATCTCGGCCCGATCGGCCGCGCTGGCTCAGGCTGCGCGGTCGGAGCTTGACGGCTTGCTCAGCCGCGCAGGCTGAGCACCGCGATGGCCATGGCCACCATGAACGCAGTGTGGGCCGCCACCCGGTGCTTGCCGCAGCGCGGCCTGATGGGCCTCGTCAAGCTGTACCGCTTGTTCTTCAAAGCCTGGCTGGGTAGCGCCTGCCGCTTTGAACCCAGCTGCTCGGCCTATGCGCTGCAGGCGCTGCAACAGCATGGTGCTGGAAAAGGTATTTTGCTGACAGCCGGGCGCCTGCTGCGTTGTCACCCTTATTGCCCTGGGGGCTGTGACCCTGTGCCACAAAATTTTCCGCAACCCGCCACAGGCCTGTTCACCCGACTGGGTCTGCGCCAGCCTGGCGCGTTTCCAGACAAACCCCCGATCCGGAACCCTCCATGACCGATATTCGCCGCACCCTGCTCTGGGTGGTCTTCACGATGTCGCTCGTCCTGCTCTGGGACGCGTGGAACAAACACACCGGGCAGCCGTCGATCTTTGGCGGCGGCCGGCCTGCGGTTACTGCACCGGCGGCAAATGGCGTGAATGGCGCGAACGGCGCGAACGGCGTGAACGGCGCGCTGCCCCCCGGTGCCTTGCCCTCGCCGGCCGGCGTACCTGCACCAGCAAGCGCCACGTTACCGGGCGCATCGCCCGTCGCGGCTGTAGGCGCGGTGGGCAAAAGCGAGCAGGTCACGCTCACCACCGACAACGTCAAGGCCACCTTCGACAGCCTGGGCGGTTCGCTCGTGCGGCTGGAACTGCTGGCTTACCGCGACGCGGTGGACCCCACGCAAAACGTGGTGCTGCTGGAGCAAAGCGCCAAGCGGTCCTACGCGGCGCAAACCGGCCTTATCACCGGCCAGCCCGGTGTTGTGCTCCCCAACCACTACACGCAGATGGCGGTAGTGCCGGGTGAACGCACGCTGGCGCCCGGCGCCAAGGACATCAGCATCCGCTTCGAGTCGCCCACGGTGGACGGCGTCAAGCTGGCCAAGACCTACACCTTGCGTCGCGGTGACTACACGATGACCGTGAAGCACGAGGTCATCAACCAGGGCAGCGTGGCGCTGACACCGCAGGTCTATCTGCAACTGGCGCGCGACGGCAACCCGCCAGAAGGCGAGTCGAGCTTCTATTTCACCTTCACCGGTCCGGCCCTGTACACCGACGCCAACAAGTTCCAGAAGATCGAGTTCAAGGACATCGCCAAAAACAACACCAGCCACGAAAAAGCCGCCGACAACGGCTGGGTGGCCATGGTGCAGCATTACTTTGCGTCGGCATGGCTCGTGCAATCGGCTGGCTTGCGCGAATTCCGCACCACCAAGGTGGCTGACAACCTCTACACCATCGCCATGGTCATGCCGATGGGCGAGGTAACGCCGGGTGGGACCAAGATCCACGAGTCCACGCTGTTCGTGGGCCCGCAGGAAGAAAACAAGCTCGCCGCGCTGGCGCCAGGGCTTGAACTGGTGAAGGACTACGGCTGGCTGACGGTGCTGAGCAAGCCGCTCTTCTGGCTGTTGACCACGCTGCATGGCTACCTGGCCAACTGGGGCTGGGCGATCGTGGCGCTGGTGGTGCTGCTGAAGATCGCTTTCTATTGGCTCAACGCCAGCGCCTACCGCAGCATGGGCAAGATGAAGGCCGTGGCACCCAAGGTCAATGAACTGAAAGAACGCTACAAGGACAAGCCGCAAGAGATGCAGCAGGCCATGATGCGCATCTACAAGGAAGAAAAGGTAAACCCGCTGGGCGGCTGCCTGCCAATCTTTGTGCAGATGCCGTTCTTCATTGCGCTGTACTGGGTGCTGCTGTCCAGCGTGGAGATGCGCAACGCACCGTGGACCCTCTGGATCACCGACTTGGCGGCCAAAGACCCGTGGTTCATCCTGCCGGTGCTGATGACGGCGTCTTCGCTGTTCCAGGTCTGGCTCAACCCCACGCCTACCGACCCGATGCAAGCCAAGCTGATGTGGTTTATGCCGCTGGCCTTTGGCTTCATGTTCTTTTTCTTCCCGGCCGGCTTGGTGCTGTATTGGTTGACGAACAACATCCTGTCGATTGCGCAGCAGTGGTTCATCAACAAGCAGCTGGGCGTGCTGGGGAAGTAGTGAAGGGTAAACAAGCGCCCCGCGTGAACACCGCACGCCGTTCAGGGGGGCGCCCCCCAACCGGGGGTTGAGAACCAGTCGTCCCGAGCCGAACATGCTTCCATGCGGGCGACCCGGCTTGATGAAAGCCGGCTCAGGAGAAACAGACGCGAGGCCATCAAACGCCGCGCGCCGCTCCACCCGCGCCATGCAAGATCGTCACCCAATCGGCAGCGCGCCAGAATTCAAACACGATGCGCGCTGCCCCCCCCGACACCGCCTTGGCGGCTGACCAGGCTCCACTGTCAGGGCGCCTGCCCGGCAAACACCAGGACTCCATCGTCGCGGTCGCCTCTGCCCCCGGCCGTGGCGCCGTTGGCATCGTGCGGGCGTCGGGACGCGATCTTGCACCGTTGATCGCGGCCGTCTGCGGACGCACGCTGAAACCCCGCCAGGCCACTTTGCTGCCTTTTCTGGCGGCGGACGGCCAAGCGCTGGACCGTGGCCTGGCGCTGCACTTCCCGTCGCCGCACAGCTACACCGGTGAGGACGTGCTGGAGCTTCAAGCCCACGGCGGCCCGGTACTGCTGCAGTTGCTGCTGGCGCGATGCCTGCAGGCTCAGCCAGGCCTGCGCCTGGCCGAGCCCGGTGAGTTCACCGAGCGCGCCTTCCTCAACGACAAGCTCGACCTGGCGCAGGCCGAAGCCGTCGCCGACCTCATCGACGCCAGCACCGAAGCCGCAGCGCGCTCGGCGTCACGCTCGCTCAGCGGTGCGTTCTCAGCGCAAGTGGGCCTGCTGGCCGACCGCATCATCCGGCTGCGCATGCTGGTGGAAGCGACGCTCGACTTCCCCGAAGAAGAAATCGACTTCCTGGAAAAGGCCGGCGCGCGCGCGCAGTTGGACGGCATCGAAGCGGCCATTGCCGCGACTCTTCTGCGCGCGCGCCAGGGCGCCTTGCTGCGTGAAGGCCTGCGGGTGGTGTTGGCAGGGCAGCCCAACGTGGGGAAGAGTTCTTTGCTGAACGCACTGGCTGGTGCAGAACTGGCCATCGTCACGCCTATCCCCGGCACCACGCGCGACCGCGTGGCCGAAACGATCCAGATCGAAGGCGTGCCGCTGCACATCACCGACACAGCCGGCTTGCGCCACGACACCGAAGCCGCCGACGAGGTGGAGCGCATCGGCATCGGCCGCAGCTGGGAAGCCATCGGCGGCGCCGATGCGGTTGTCTTCCTGCACGACCTGGCGCGCGCCGGCGAAACCGCCTACGAAGCCGCCGATGCTTTCATCGCCAGCCACCTACCTGTTGAAGTGAGTGTGCTGCATGTGTACAACAAGGCCGACCTGCATGGCGCCGCAACGGCGCCGGCTGGGGGTCTGCCGCTGTCGGCCTTGACAGGCCAGGGGCTGGATGCGCTGCGCCAGGCCTTGTTGCAGCAAGCCGGTTGGCAGGCCGCGCCAGAAGGCCTGTTCATCGCCCGCACGCGCCACGTCCAGGCGCTGCGCCGCACGCAAGAGCACCTGCGCCTGGCGCAAGCGCACGCGGCGGTGCGCGACGCGGCGCTGGACCTGCTGGCCGAAGAGTTGCGCCTGGCGCACCGGGCGCTGGGCGAGATTACCGGGGCGTTCAGCAACGAGGACTTGCTGGGCGTCATTTTCAGCAGCTTCTGCATCGGCAAGTGATCCCGGCATAGCCGCCCATTGGAGGGTCTGCATCCAAATGGTTTTCCAACGCGTGGATGATGGTTTCGGCGGCGGCGGCTGCCAACATTCCGCGCATAGCTAAACAAGGCGGGCGCACCGCGCACGGCCTGCAAAGGAAGCGGCGCCTTGGACATCACCCCGCTGGGCCGGGCGGTTGAAGCCTTGCACGACGACCACGCGTTCAAGGCGCAGTTGTCGGCGGCGCAGTGGCAGCAACTGGCCACTGTCATGAAACGACGAGAAGTCGCGGCCGGCGCTATCCTGGTGCAGCGTGGCGACATCGAGCCCAAGGCCTACCTGGTGGGAAGCGGTCAGCTTCAGGTCTTTGTCACCGGCGGGCCGCCGCGCAGCCACCGCGTGGCGGCGTTGGGTGCAGGCGCGTTGCTGGGCGAGCCCGCGCTCTTTGGCGCCACGCCGCGCATGGCCCACGTCGAAGCGGTCAGCCCGGCGGTCGTGTGGTCGCTGTGCGCGCGGCGCTTGCATGAATAGGCGGCTGATTCGCCGGCGCGGGTGCTGGATGTGCTGCATGCCGCCAGCGCCGTGATGGCCGTGCGCATGCGGGCCAATCTGGAGCGCGGCATTCCCACGGTGTGAGCCGCTGGCGCCAGGGTCTGCGATTCAGTGCCCTTCAAAGTCCACCAGTGTGAAGAGTGGCAAGCCCGCTTCGCGCAGCCGGGCGGAGCCTTGCAGCTCGGGCAAGTCGACAATGGCGGCGCCTTCGATCACCACCGCGCCCAGCCTTTCCAGCAGCTTCTTGCCGGCCATCATGGTGCCGCCGGTGGCGATGAGGTCGTCGATCAGGAGCACGCGGTCGCCGGGTTTGACTGCGTCGGTGTGCATCTCTACCGTGGCGCTGCCGTATTCCAGCTCGTAGGTTTCTTCCACGGTCGTGAAGGGCAGCTTGCCTTTCTTGCGGATGGGCACGAAGCCGACGCCCAACTCGTATGCCACCACGCTGCCGATGATGAAACCGCGCGCGTCCAGGCCGGCGATGACGTCGGGCCGCATGTCGAAGTAGCGGTGAACAAACTGGTCGATCAGCACGCGGAAGACGCGCGGGTTGGCCAGCAGCGGCGTGATGTCGCGGAACATGACGCCCGGCGCCGGCCAGTCGGGCACCGTGCGGATGTGGTCGCGGATGTACAGCGAAGGCGATGCGGTAGGTTCGGTGGCCATGGGATTCTTGGTGTTGAAGGCGGGGCCTCAGGCTCAGCCGCGAAGCAGTTTTTCTTCCGCCAGCGCGAGCGGTTCGGGCAGGCCCGACAGCACCAGCGTGTCGCCGGCGGCCAAGGGGTGATCGGGCAGCGGGTTGCTGACGCCGCCGCTGGCCCGCCGCACCGACACCACGCTCACACCCACCGCATGCAACGCCAGGGCATCGAGCCGTTGGCCCAGGCAGCGCGCCGCCTCGGGCAAGGTGACGCTTTTTAACCGCGCCTGCGAAAGCTCTTCCACGGTGTCGTCGTCGGCGCCGTGAAAGTAGCCGCGCAGCAGGCTGTAGCGGGCATCGCGCGCGTCGCGGGTGATGCGGATGACGCGCTGCATCGGCACGCCCACCAGCACCAGCGCGTGGCCGGCCAGCATCAGGCTGCCTTCGATGGCTTCGGGCACGACTTCGGTGGCCCCAGCGGCGCGCAGCTTGTCGATGTCGGTGTCGTCGACCGTGCGCACGATCACCGGCACCTTGGGCGCATGCGCCTGCACCAGGCGCAGGATCTTCAGCGCCGACGGCGTGTCGTGGTACGTCACCACCACGGCTGCCGCGCGTGCCAAGCCGGCGGCCATCAGGCTTTGCAGCCGCGCGGCGTCTCCAAACACCACGCTCTGGCCGGCGGCGGCGGCCTGGCGCACGCGGTCGGGGTCCAGGTCCAGCGCCATGTAGGCGATGCGTTCCGGTGACAGCAACCGCGCCAGATTCTGCCCGCTTCGGCCGTAGCCGCAGATGATGACGTGGTGCTCGGTGGCGATTGATTTCTTGGCGATGCTTGTCAGCGCCACCGACTGCATCATCCAGTCGCTGGCGCTCAAGCGGTTGACGATTTTGTTGCTGTGGAGAATCAGGAAAGGCGTGGCCAGCATCGACAGCACCATGCAGGCCAGCACCGGGCTCATCCAGGCCGCGGCCACCAGCCCGTGGTCGGCGCCCAGCGTCAACAGCACAAAGCCGAATTCACCGGCCTGCGCCAGATACAGACCGGTGCGCAGCGCCACGCCCGGTGCTGCGCGGAAGGCACGTGCCAAGGCGGCTACCAGCGCAAACTTGGCCAGCACCGGCACACTCGTCAGCAGCAGCACCAGCAGCCACTGGTCCAGCACCGGGCGCCAGTCCAGCTTCATGCCAATGGTGATGAAGAACAGGCCCAGCAGCACGTCGTGGAAGGGCCGGATGTCGGTCGCCACCTGGTGCTTGTATTCGGTCTCGGCCACCAGCATGCCGGCGACAAAAGCACCCAGCGCCAGCGACAGGCCGGCGTGTTCGGTCAAGTAGGCAAGGCCCAGCGTGACCAGCAGCAGGTTGAGCATGAAAAGCTCTTCGCTCTTCCGGCGCGCTACCAGCGTCAACCACCAGCGCATCACACGTTGCCCACCCACCAGCAGCACGGTCAGCAGCAGCGCGGCCTTCAGGCCCGCCCAGGCCATGGCGATGATCATGTCCTCGGCGGGCGAACTCAGGGCCGGGATCAGCACCAAGAGCGGCACCACCGCCAAGTCCTGAAACAGCAGCACGCCCATCACGCGCTTGCCGTGTTCGCTTTCCAGCTCCAGGCGCTCGGCCATCATTTTGACGACGATGGCCGTGGACGACATGGCCAGCGCGCCGCCCAGCACCACCGCGCCTTGCCACGACATCTGCCAGACCTTGCCCAACAGCGCTGAATAGCCAAAGACCAGCAGGGCGTGGCCCAGCAGCGTCACTGCCATCGTCAACACCACTTGCGACAGACCCAGGCCGAAAACCAGCGTGCGCATGCTGCGCAGCTTGGGCAGGTTGAATTCGAGCCCGATCACGAACATCAGAAAGACGACGCCAAATTCGGCCAGATACTTGACACCCGCCGTGTCCTTGGCCAGCGCCAGTGCGTTGGGGCCGATGAGCACGCCCACCACCAGGTAGCCCAGCATCGGCGGCAACTTCAGCGACCGGCAGGCCACCACGCCCAGGACGGCGGCGACCAGATAAAGCAGCACCAGTTCGAGGGTCGTTGCCAAAGCTGCAGGGCTGATGAAGGCGAAGGGGCTTGCCTAGAATGCGTCGATCCTATTCGACAGCCCCGCCACTGCCAGACCTGAGCCGCATGACACTGCCCGCGCTGTCTTTCGCCCCTGAGCTGCTGCTGCGCGCCCAAGGCCGCGGCCTGGCTTTGAAGGCCGCGATCTTCGATGTCGATGGCGTGCTGACCGACGGCCGCATCTATATCGGCGAGCGCGGTGAAACCGTGAAGGCTTTCAGCACGCTGGACGGCCACGGGCTGAAGCTGCTGGCGATGACGGGCATTGAACCGGTGGTCATCACCGGCCGCGATTCCGCCGCCGTGCGCCGGCGTGTCGCAGACCTGGGCCTGCGGCATGCCGTGTATGGCGCGCACGACAAGCTGGCCGCTGCCAATGCGGTGCTGGCCACCCTGGCGCTGGAATGGGACGAAGTGGCTGCGATGGGCGACGACTGGCCCGACCTGCCGCTCTTGACCCGCGCCGCCTTCGCCTGCGCGCCGGCCAACGCGCATGCCGAGGTCAAGGCCGTCGCGCACCACGTGACCAGCGCCTGCGGCGGCCATGGCGCAGCGCGCGAGTTCTGCGATCTGCTGTTGATCGCATCAGGCCGCTATGCCGCGCTGCTGCAGGATCAGTTGCAAACACTTGATGCAGCATGAGCGTTGAGCTGCATCTGCCCGATCTGCCCGAGGTGCCCATCTCACTCGGCCCCTTGCTGGCTGGGCCGCGCGCGGCCATGCCCTGGCACTTGCGGCTGCGCAGTGCCCTGTGGTCTTACCTGCCGCTGCTCTTGATGCTGCTGCTGGCACTGGCCACTTGGTGGCTGGTGAAAAACTCGCCACAGCCCAAGCAGGTGGTGGGCGCGGCACCCGTATCGACCGAGCCCGATTACACGATGACGCAGTTTGCGCTGGAGCGCTTCGACGCTGCCGGCCGCCTCAAGGTGCGTATCGAAGGCGCCAGGCTGCGCCACTACCCAGCCACCGACCGCGTCGAAATCGACGACGCGCAGATCCGGGCCTATGCGCCCGATGGCCGTGTCACGCTGGCCACGGCCCGTCGGGCGCTGGGCAGCGGCGACGGCAGTGAATTGCAGTTGCTGGGCGGCGCCGAGGTCCGGGCGGTAGACGCGGCCGACGCGCCGCTCGTCATGCGCGGTGAATTCCTGCATGCTTTTCTGCTGACCGAGCGCGTGAAGTCGCACTTGCCTGTCACCGTGGAGCAGGTGGGCGCGGATGTGCACGCCAGCGGCCTGGAATACGACAACGCCACCCGGCGGCTGGACCTCAAGGGCCCGTTGCGCGTGGTGCTGACGCCGCGCAGCCCAGCCGTCAAGGCGGCCTCGTTGCCGGGCAGGCCGTGACGATGCCGCTGGTCTTTATCACTGGGGCTTCCAGCGGCATCGGCCAGGCGCTGGCTGCGCGCTATGCGCAGGCCGGGTGGCGGCTGGCGCTGGTTGCACGGCGCAGCGCCGAGATGCAGGCCTGGGCGCAGGCGCAGAGCCTGGGCCCCGAGCGCGTGGCGGTGTACCGCGCTGACGTGGCCGAGCCCGACAGCATCATTGCCGCCGCACACGCCTGCATCGCGGCGCAAGGCCTGCCTGATGTGGTGATCGCATGTGCCGGTGTCAGCATCGGCATCGACAGCGCAGAACGCGCCGACCTGGACGTGATGCGCAACATGTTCGCGCTCAACAACGTCGGCCTCGCCGCCACCTTCCACCCCTTCCTGCGGCCCATGCGCCAGCGCGGCGCGGGCACGCTCGTCGGCATTGCCAGTGTTGCGGCCATCCGCGGTTTGCCCGGGCACGGCGGCTACTGCGCCAGCAAGGCCGGCGTGGTGGCTTATTGCGAAAGCCTGCGCGGCGAATGCCGGCGCCAGGGGGTGCACGTTGTGACGCTGCTGCCGGGCTACATCGCCACGCCGTTGACGGCGGGCAACAGCTACGCCATGCCCTTCCTGATGCAGCCCGATGTCTTCGCCGACCGCGCCTTCTGCGCCATCTCGGCGGGTGTGAGCTACCGCGTGATTCCGTGGCAGATGGGCTTCTTGGCGAAGCTGATGCGCCTGTTGCCCAATGCGGTCTTTGACAAGCTGCTCGACGGCCGCGGCCGCAAGGCGCGGCGATGATGGATGTCGTTGTTTTCTTCTTTTTGCTAGGCGTGTTTGCGCGCCTCGTCAAGAGTGATTTGCGGCTGCCTGAAGCGCTGTATGAAACGCTGTCGATCTACCTGCTGTTGGCAATAGGCCTGAAGGGCGGCATCGAACTCAGCAAGCAGCCGCTGGCCGCGTTGGCGCCGCAGGTGCTGGCGTGCATGGCGCTGGGGTTTGCCATTCCCTTTGTGCTGTTTCCGTTGGCGCGGGCGCTGCGACTGAATGCTGCCGATGCGGCGTCGCTGGTGGCGCACTACGGCTCTGTCAGCGTCGTCACTTTCGCCGTGGCCACGGCCGCACTCACCCGCGAAGGCCTGGCCTTTGAAAGCCACGCTGCGCTCTGGGTGGCAGTGATGGAGGCGCCCGGCCTGGTGGCGGGCATCCTGCTGGCGCGATGGTCGATGCGCAGCGACGCCCGCCGCACGGCATGGCGCGGGCTGCTGCACGATGTGCTGTTTGGCAAGAGCGTGCTGCTGTTGCTGGGCGGCTTGGTGATCGGCGCGCTGGCGGGCGTCGACGGCACGGCGCCGATCAAGGCGGTGTTCATCGACCCGTTCAAGGGCGTTCTGGCGCTCTTTCTGCTGGAGCTTGGCCTCGTCGCAGGCGGCCGGCTGGCGGAAGTGCGGCGTTTTGGCGCTGCGGTGCTGGTCATTGGCCTGGGCGTCCCGCCACTCTTGGCGCTGGCCGGTGGCGCAGTGGGGTGGGCTCTGGGCCTGAGCACTGGTGGCGTCGCCCTGTTGGCCACGCTGGCGGCCAGCGCCAGCTACATCGCCGCGCCCACGGCGATGCGCATCGCCGTGCCCGAGGCGAATGCGGCGCTCTCCATCACGGCGGCGCTGGGCATCACCTTCCCCTTCAACATCGTCATTGGCATCCCGCTCTACATCGCTGCCGCTCAAAGGCTTGCACCATGACCAAACACCCGAAGACGCTGCTCGTCATCGTGGCCGAAGCCGCGCTCGAGAAAAACCTCGTGAACGACATCCGCGAGCGCGGTGCGCAGGGCTGGACCGTGGGCGAGGTTCACGGGGCCGGCCGCGAAGGTGTGCGTGAGGGCGCCTGGGAAGCAGACCGCACCATCGAGCTAAAGGTGATCTGCGACGAATCGGTGGCCGACACCATCGCCCAGCACGTGTTGACCAGCTACGCGCAGAACTACAGCTTGGCGCTGTACTTTAGCCCCGTAGGGGTGATTCGGTCCGAACGCTTCTGAAACTCCACGCGACAGAGCGGCGTGCGCACGAAGCGGCGGGCACATGAAAAAGGCGCCCGGAGGCGCCTCGATTCAAACCGGGTGAAGCTGATCGATCAGTAACCGCCGCGACCACCACCACCACCGCCGCTGCCACCGCCGTAACCCCCACCACCGCCGCCACCGCTGCGGCCACCACCACCGCCGCCGTAGGGGCTGCGACCACCACCACCACCGCCGCCGCCGTAGGGGCTGCGGCCACCGCCGCCACCGGCACCGCCGCCGCCCGTGCCGCCACCGCCACCGTAGCCACCGCCACCGCCCGTGCCGCCACCGCCGCCGTAGCCGCCACGGCTGCCACCACCACCCGCGCCACCGCCGCCGCCGCCGCCAAAGCCACCCGGACGCTCTTCACGCGGGCGGGCTTCGTTCACGACCACAGCGCGGCCGTCAACAGGCTGGCCATTCATGCCATTGATGGCGGCTTGCGCTTCAGCGTCCGTGCCCATTTCCACAAAGCCGAAGCCCTTGGAACGGCCGGTTTCACGGTCCATCATGACCTTGGCCGACGTGACGGTGCCAAATTGAGAGAAGGCTTGCAGCAGCGAATCGTCGCGCACCGAATAAGCCAAATTACCGACGTACAGTTTGTTTCCCACGGGGAGCCCTTAAAAGATCCTGATAAACGATGCGGAGCTCAACCCTGCGTGAACCATTCAGACGGAAGGCGCGGCTGCCAGACACAGACCCGCAATTATGGGCGCGTAAAACCGACGCATGTAAAGCGTCGTCGCGTCAATTGTTGTTTTGTCGTCCCCGAGCTAACCCTTAATCAAAGGGTGCTACCCGGCACGGGGCCTGTGGGGGCAGCGCCTACCATTGCGGCGTGGACCTGCTCAAGCCCCTGATCGCACTGCTGGCGATCGTCAATCCCATCGGGGTCGTGCCTTTCTTCATCCACTTTACGCAGGCATTCAGCCGCGAAGAGCGGCGGCGAACCATCCGCATCAGCTCCTTCGCCGCTTTTGTCGTGATCGCGGTCAGCGCACTGGCGGGGCTGAAGATCATCGAATTCTTCGGCATTTCGTTGGCTTCGTTCCAGGTGGGTGGCGGCTGCTTGTTGCTGATCAGTTCTTTGGCCATGCTCAACGCGCAGCCGGCCGAGAGCAAACCCAATGACGTGAGCGAAGGGCAGGAGAAGCTCGACGCCGGCGCCAGCATTGCCGTGGTGCCGCTGACCATCCCGCTGCTGACCGGCCCGGCCACCATCTCGACCATGATCATTTACGCCGAAAAGACACGCCACTTGTGGCAGCTGGGCGTGCTGGTGGGCTACGGCGTGGTGATTGGCCTGGTGACGTACATCGTCTTTTCCGCCTCGGGCCGCATTGCCAGGGTGCTGGGGCGCACGGGCATCAATGTCATGACGCGGCTGATGGGCCTGATGCTGGCCGCCATGGCCGTCGAACTGCTGGCTGACGGGCTGGTGAAACTGTTTCCGGTGCTGGCCAGCCCAGTTGGTTAAAAGCTCGGGATGAAAGATCGGGATAACGCGTTGAATACAGAAACCTCGACCTACGACTATGTGATCGTCGGCGCCGGCACGGCGGGTTGCCTGCTGGCCAACCGTTTGTCGGCCAACCGCAAGCGCCGGGTGCTGCTGATCGAAGCGGGCGGACATGACGACTACCACTGGGTCCACATCCCGATCGGCTACCTCTACTGCATCGGCAACCCGCGCACCGACTGGCTCTTCCAGACCGAGCCAGTGCCCGGCCTGAATGGCCGGGCCGTGCGCTACCCGCGCGGCAAGGTATGGGGCGGCAGTTCCAGCATCAACGGCATGATCTACATGCGCGGCCAGTCCCGTGACTACGACGGCTGGGCCGCACTCACGGGCGACGATGCCTGGCGCTGGGACGCCTGCCTGCCGCATTTCATGCAGCATGAAGACCACTGGCGGGGTGCCAGCGACGCGCACGGCAGTGGCAAGGAATGGCGGGTGGACAAACAGCGCCTGTCGTGGACCATCCTCGGCGCCTTTGCCGCTGCTGCCGTGCAGGCCGGCATTCCCGCCACCGAGGACTTCAACCGCGGCAGCAACGAAGGCGTGGGCTACTTCGAGGTCAACCAGAAAGCCGGCATGCGCTGGAATGCCAGCAAGGCCTTTTTGCGGCCGGTGGTGGGGCGGCCCAACCTGCAGGTGTGGTCGGGTGCACACGCGTCTCGACTGCTGATGGATGGCCAGCGCGTCACTGGCGTGGAAGTGCTGCCAGCAGGGGGTGGACAGCCGCTGCACGCACTGGCCACGCGTGAGGTGGTGTTGTGTGCAGGCGCCATTGGCACGCCGCACCTGCTGCAGCTGTCGGGCATCGGTGCAGCCAGCCAGTTGCACGCCCACGGCATCACGCCGCAACACGAATTGCCGGGCGTGGGCGAGAACCTGCAAGACCACCTGCAGATCCGCGCCGTCTTTGAAGTGCAGGGTGCGAAAACGCTGAACACGCTGGCCAACAGCTGGTGGGGCAAAGGGGCGATCGGGCTTGAGTATCTCTTCAGGCGCACAGGGCCGATGAGCATGGCGCCGTCGCAGCTGGGCGCCTTCACGCGGTCGTCGGCCGCGCACACCGCGCCAAACGTGCAGTACCACGTGCAGCCGCTGTCGCTGGACGCCTTTGGTCAGCCGCTGCACCGCTTCAACGCCTTCACCGCCAGTGTGTGCAACCTCAACCCGACAGCGCGCGGCCACGTGCGGCTGGCCTCACCGCGCGCGCAGGACGCGCCCCGCATCCAGCCCTGCTACCTGTCCACCGACGAAGACCGGCTGGTTGCCGCCGATTCGCTGCGCCTGACGCGCCGCATTGCCGCCATGCCGGCGCTGGCGGCTTACAAGCCGCGCGAGGTCCAACCTGGCGTGCAGTTTCAGAGCGACGACGATCTGGCGCGGCTGGCTGGCGACATCGGCACCACCATCTTCCACCCCGTGGGCACCTGCAGGATGGGACGCGCCGGTGAGGCCGGTGCGGTGGTGGATTCGCGGCTGCGCGTGCAGGGCTTGACGGGCTTGCGCATCGCTGACGCCAGCGTGATGCCCACCATCACCAGCGGCAACACATGCGCACCGACGCTGATGATTGCCGAGCGGGCGGCAGCCTGGATGGCGCAGGACGCAGCAGCGTCGTCTTGACGGTGCCTGCCCGCGCTGCGGGTGAGCCCGTAGACAAGCGCTGCGGGTGAGCTCGTAGACCCGCGCTGCGGGTTGTTCCGAATAGTTCTGACGGTGCAGGTCGATACATTCCGCGCACTCCCGGCGGTCGGCTTCACAGCCACCCGCCGCCGGCGGAGGCCAGAGGAGACGGTTAAAAAGACAGATTCCGACGACGACAAAATCCGACTGGCCGGGCGCGATATTCGCGACCCAGGCTGGCAGACTTCACAAGCGCCGCTTGCGGCGCTTTTTTTCTTTTGCGTCGCCGCTTGCGGTGGTTTTTCTTTTGCGTCGCCGCTTGCGGTGGTTTTTCTCTGTCGAGTGCCCCAGGCCTTGAGAAACAAGGCACCGTTCGGCCCTCGTTTTCGGCCATCGGCCGGTCCGCGCCCTGCTTAGGATGGGCGCCACCCTGGTCCGAGAGCGCCCGCCATGTCCGTCAACCCCGAATTGCGCCAGCTTGACATCGACATCCCTTCGCAGCCGCAGTCGCTGCTGGAGCTGTCGCTGCTGATGGCAGAAGAAGACATGAACCTGACGGCGGCGTCGGCGTTGATCGAACGCGACATGGCGCTGGCCGCGGCCGTGATGAAGGCCGTGAACTCGTCGCTGTACGGCTTGAAGGGGCGTGTGCAAAGCGTGCACCAGGCCATCACTTACCTGGGGATGCGCGAAGTGGCGGCCATCACTTTCGAGATGGGTTTGCGCGCGGCCTTCCCGCCGACGCCCGAACTGGAGCCGATCTGGAAACGCGCCGGCTGGCGCGGCATGCTGATGGGGCGGCTGGCGCAGCGCCTGTCGCTGGACGCCTGGGCCGCGCACTCGGCGGGGCTGTTTGAAGAGTGTGGCAAGGCGGTGCTGTTCCGCCATGCGCCCGACCACTACCGCGCCATGCTGCGCGCCGCACCGGGTGACCCGGAACTGGTGCTGCTGGAACATGCCGGTTTCGGGGTCAGCCACGACAAGCTGGGTGCGGCACTGTGCGAAAGCTGGGGCTTGGGCGCATTGGCGGTGATGAGCGTGCGGCACCACGTCGACGCGCAGGCCACGCATCTGCTGACGGGGCTGCCGGCGAAGCGGTCGGTCTGCGCGCTGTCGGTGATGGCACACACGCTGGAAACCGCGCCGGACACGCTGGACGACGTGGCCCTGGTCGTGGCGCCGCAGGCCGACCTGGAACCCGCGCTGATGTTGCGCGCCATGCGCCAGGTGCGTGACGAGCAGGACTGTGCAGCGGCGAATGGCCGCGACTGAGGTTGTGACTGGGGCTTGCGGTCGCGCCTGAGGAAAGCCCGTCTGTCGGCAGCGGGCTGCCTTGGTTACTCTCCGGCCTCTGTCAAAGCAGCCCGAGAGCGGGCAAGGGATCCTCATGGCATCAATCGTTTCCGCCGACGCGCTGGCGTTGCAGCGCCTGTACCACTGGGAGAGCACGGCTCCCGACCGCCTGGTCTTCACGCAGCCGCTGGGCGGCGCGCAGGTGGCCACTTACACCTGGCGCCAGGTGATGGACCAGTCGCGCCGCATGGCGGCGCACCTGCAAAGCCTGGGTCTGAAGCCGGGCGACAAGGTGGCCATGCTGGCCAAGAACACGGCGCATTGGCTGATGGCCGACTTCGCCATCTGGCTGGGCGGCTTTGTCTCGGTGCCGCTGTATCCGACGCTGGCCGCCGGCACCATCCGCCAGATCCTGGACCACAGCGAAGCGAAGCTGCTGTTCGTCGGCAAGCTGGACGGCTGGGACGGCATGAAAGCTGGCGTGCCGGCCGGCCTGGCCTGCATCAGCCTGCCGCTGGCCCCGGCCGACGCGGCCAAGAGCTACCCCGGCTGGGACGCCATCGTCGCCAAGACCGAGCCACTCAAAGGCAACACGCTGCGCGACGCCGATGAGCTGGCCACCATCATGTACACCAGCGGCACCACCGGTGCGCCAAAGGGCGTGATGCACAGCTTCGGCACCTTTGCCTGGGGCATCCAGTCGGGCCTGAAGCGCGTGCCGGCCATCAACACCAACGCCCGCATGCTGAGCTACCTGCCGCTGAGCCACGTTGCTGAACGTGCACTGGTGGAGCACGGCGTGCTGGCCACCGGCATGCAGGTGTGGTTTGCCGAGAGCCTGGAGACCTTCACGTCTGACCTGCAACGTGCGCGGCCGACGGTGTTTTTCAGCGTGCCGCGGCTGTGGGTCAAGTTCCAGCAGGGCATCAGCGCCAAGATGCCGCCAGCCAAGCTGAACCGCCTGCTCGGCATTCCGATCCTCGGTGGCATCGTGCGCAAGAAGATCCTCACCGCACTGGGCTTGCAGGACTGCACCTTCGCCGCAGGTGGCGCCGCGCCGATGCCGCCTGAACTCTTGCGCTGGTACAACAAGCTCGGGCTGGATCTGGTGGAGGTTTACGGCATGACCGAAAACTGCGGCGTCAGCCACGCCACGCTGCCGGGCAAGCAGCGCCCGGGCACCGTCGGTCTGCCCTACGACGGCGTGCAATGCCGGCTGGACCCCACCAGCAGCGAGATCCAGATGAAGGCCCCGTGCTTGATGCTGGGCTACTACAAAGAACCCGAACTGACCCAGCAGACCATGACTGCCGACGGCTGGCTGAAGACCGGTGACAAGGGTGCGTTGGACGCCGAGGGCAACCTCAAGATCACGGGCCGCGTGAAGGATCTTTTCAAGACCAACAAAGGCAAGTACGTGGCGCCAGCGCCGATCGAGGACAAGCTGGTCATGCACAACGCCATCGAGGCCTGCTGCGTCACCGGCGCCAACCTGGGCCAGCCGTTGGCGCTGGCGATGTTGAACGCAGACGCCATCAAGAAGGCCGGCACCCCGCAAGGCCGGGCCGAACTGGAAACGTCGCTGACAGCGCACATCAAGGCCATCAACGAAACGCTGGACCCGCACGAGCAACTCGACTGCGTGGTGGTGACGGCTGAAGCCTGGACGGTGGACAACGACCTCATCACGCCAACCTTCAAGGTCAAGCGCAACCGCATCGAGGACCTGTTCGCGAAGAACTACGACGCCTGGGTCGGGATGAAGAAGAAGGTCATCTGGCACAAAGCTTGACCCGCCCCTGAGGAGTGGCCGGTCGGGCCACTTCCACTTCAAGGGGGCAAGCCCAGCCACCCGGCAAAGCCGGTTCTGCGGTGTTCCTGTGAGGACGCTGACGCGGCAATGCCGCGGTCAGCGCGAAGCGGCTGGTGGGGGCGCTGATGGGGGTGCTGGTGCTGCGGCCGGTGGGGTTGGCACCACCACCACGCCCGGCCCGATCGGAATTTCTTCAGCCAGCGTCACGCCTGTGACGAAGTAGCGTGTTTCGCCGAAGCAGCTGGTGGGCAGCCCGACCTTTTCTTCATAGTGCAGCGCGACGCGCTTGCCGATGTACTTGGTGATCTGCCTGGCCGCTTCTTCGTCGTGCACCGTGAAGTAGAACTTCTCGGCGGTGGACCCGGGCAGCGACACCAGCGCCAGTTCACCTTCCCAGGTTTTGCACAGCCAGCCCTTGTTGGAAAACTTCTGCACCCAGCCAGCGCGTTCGCCGGTGGAATAGCTCCAGCTCGAGGCAACCCAGAACCAGGCGGCCACAGCCGCTGCAATCACCATGACAGGAATGACGACGAACTTGAACATGGTGGCGGTGCGCTCAGGCTGAGGAGCGCAGATTATCAGCGGCGGCCAGCACCAGCTCAGCAGCCGCCAGGTCTTCGAGCGCGGTGCCGACGGACTTGAAAAGTGTGATCTCGCGCAGCGTCTGCCGGCCTGCGCTCTGGCCCCGGCACAGGCCAGCCAACGTGCCCTGCAGCGCCTGTGGCTTGAAGGCGCCTTCAGCGATGGCTTGCAGCACATCACCGGACTTGACCAGCGCTTCTTCGGTATCGACGAAGACACGGCTGCGGGCCAAGCAGGTGCCGTCGGCTTCGCGCATGGCTGGCGTGAAGCTGCCAATGAGATCGAGGTGCGCGCCCGGCTGCAACCAGGCGCCTTGCACCAGCGCCTGCGTGGACAGCGTGGCGCAGCTGACGATGTGCGCTTGCTCCACGGCGGCTTGCAGGGTGGGCGTGGCGCTGGCGTTGAAACCTTGTCCGCTCAACATCGCGGCCAGCTTTTCGGCGCTTTCAGCGCGGTGGTTCCATACCAGCACGTCGCGCAAGCCCGGCAGCACGCTGCGCAGGGCGCCAGGCAGCAGCGACGCCACCCGACCTGCGCCCACCAGAACCAGCCGGCTGGCACCCGGCCACGCCAGCAAGCTGGCAGCCAGCGCCGATGCCGCAGCAGTCCGGCGCGCCGTCAGTTCACTGCCGTCCATCACCGCCAACGGCACGCCCGTGGCGGCGCTGAATAGCGTGTAGGTGGCATGCACGCCGGGCAGGCCGAGCGCGTTGTTGCCCGGGAAGATGGTCACCGTCTTCACGCCCAGGTACGCGCCTGGGCGCCAGGCCGGCATCAAGAGCACGGTGCCAACGGTTCCGATGCTGTGCGGGTGCCGCGCCGGCACCTCGCACCCTTGAATGAAGGCCTGCCGCAGCGCCGAGACCAAGCTGACCCAGGGCAGCGCCCGCTGGACGGTTGCGGCGTCGAAGTACAGCAAGGTGCTTGGATGTCAGCGTTATTTCGTGTTGGCCTTGAAGCTCGTGAAAATGCGCGTCTGCACCCGTCGGATGTCCTGCGGCACCGCGTCGGGCGAGGACAGCTTCTTGATGTCGGCTGCGCTCGGGAAGATCGTCGGGTTGTCGGCCACTTCCTTCTTCACGAACTGCTTCGACGCGGCATTCGGGTTGGCGTAGAAAACCTTGCTGCTGAGGGCCGCGTGGACTTCGGGCTGCAGGATGTAGTTGATGAAGAGGTGCGCGTTCCTGACGTTCTTGGCGTCCTTGGGGATCGCCATGGTGTCGA
>JAYSYB010000074.1:0-2368 GCA_043716775.1 Rubrivivax sp. | reverse complement strand
TTGCGCGCCGGCGTCCAGGCGCTTTTCGCGCAGCTTCATGAATTCGCGCATGCCGCTGGCGAAGATGCGTTCCAGCGGTGCGCTCTGGGTCTTCTCGCCGACGGCGGTGTTCAGCTCGGTCAGGCTGCGGCCCGACCAGAAATCACGTTCAAATTCTTCGTTGTCGCGGCGCACGCGGCGCAGGCCGAAGACTTTGCCGAAAATCACCGTCCAGCTCACGAGCGATGTGATCATGAGCCCGGCCATCACCAGCTGCACCACCAGGCTGGCCTGCAAGATGAGGGTGGTGATGGAGAGGTCGCTGTTCATGTGAGGGAGTCCGTGACTTCGTTCGGAATGCGGCGCGGGCGGAAGGTTGCGTGGTCGACGCAGCCGATGCGGATCTCGCCTTCGGCCAGCAGCGTGCCGCTGCCGACGCTGCCCCGCCAGGCTTGCTGCGCAATGGTCATCGACGCGCTGCCGCGCTGGCGCAAGTGCACGGTGACTTGCAATTCGTCGTCCAGCCGCGCCGGCGCACGGTAGCGCACGCGGGTGTCGGTGACGATGAAGATCGCGCCCGTTTCGTCGCGCAAAGCCTGTTGGCCCACGCCCAGCGCGCGCAGCCATTCGGTGCGCGCGCGCTCAAAGAACTTCAGGTAGTTTGCGTAGAACACCACGCCACCGGCGTCGGTGTCTTCCCAGTAGACCCGGACGGGATGTTGGAATAACGCGGGCGTTTTGGCGGGCGTTTCGGCGGGCGGTGCAGTGGACGTTTCAGCGGACGTTTCAGCGGACGTTTGCGCGCATGAGTCGGCGGGCGCGAGAGGGAGTAAGGGCTGCTTCATCGGCGGGCGCGATTATGCCGGCCGCACGGCATGCCATCGTCATGGGCTCACTTTTCGATACACCGGGCCCCACAGCGGGTGGCCAGCTTCAGAGCGGTTGAGCGCAAAGCCGGGTTCGGCGGCCCTGGCGGCGCGAAACTGGGTTTCGCACTCGGCCAGCCTTTGGCTGGTGCAAGTGATGAAGGCCAGCAGCTTGTGCGAGCTGGCCTTGTCGCGCGCGCTGACCAGGCCGATGCTCAGCGCCCTGCGCAAGGCAGCTTCGGCCAACGTGTACTGGCCGTCGTCATAGAGGCGGATGCCTTCGATCAGCGCGCGTTCGCCGGGCCTTTCCATCAACTCCGCCAGGCCGCTGGACGGCGGCGCCGCAGGGGGTGGCGCCGCGCAGCCGACCAAGGCGACCAAACAGCAGGGAATGAGATTCAAGCCAATCGGTTTCATGGCACGAAGCGGTGGCGCACCGTCAATGGTTTGTCGGCCTGCACCTGCACGGTGGTGGTGTAGGGCGGGAAGTCAACGTTTCGCACGGTGATGGTGTGGCTGCCTGCAGTCAGGGTCAGGCGGGTCAGTGGCGGCGTGGCGCCGGCGGGGCTGCCGTCGACTTCAACCTGGCCCCAGGGGCTGATGGCCAGCTGCACGGTGCCGGTGGCGGCAGGGACGGCAACGGTGGCAGTGGCTGCGGTGCGCGCAGCGGCGGATGTCTTGGCGCGCGGGGCCACTGGCGCGCGCGCTGCGGCGGATGAGACCGCAGCCGGAGTGGGAACGGCCATGGCAGCGGTGGCGGTGACCGGATCGCCGGGCGTGGCGCGAGCCGGCGCCGGGGTCTCGATGGGCATGGTGGCTGGGGTGGGAATGAGGGCAGCCATGGGTGCGGCCAAAGCGGCGGCAACCGGTGCGGCAACCGGTGCTGCAAATGATGCGGTATCCGGTGCTGCAACCGGTGCTGCAACCGGTGCGGCAACAGGTGCAGCACCCGCTGCTTGAGAACCTGCAGGGGCCTGCGGCTCGGCTGCCGGGCGCACGTCTTGCCGGCTGGCAAGCACGGCCACGCAGGCCGCACTGAACAGTACGACCAGTGCGACACCCACCAGCACCTTGGCGGTTGGCGCTTGTGGCCTGCGCTGGCCCAGGCGGGGCGGCGGCATGCTGGGCGCTTCGAGGCCTTGCACGGGCGTCTGAACTGGCGCTTCCAGTGCGCTGTGGCGGTCAATCCAGCGGCGCAGTTCGACAGCCATCGCCGCCGCCGTGCTGAAGCGCATGTCCGGGTCGCGCGCCATTGCCTTGGCGGCAATGGCCGACAGCAGCGGCGGCACGCCCGACCGCACTTCATGCGCCGGCGCCGGGTGGTTGGCGAGCACGGCGTTGGTGATCTGGTCCACCGTGTCGCCGGTGTACGCCTTGCGGCCGGCCAGCAATTCGTAGAACACAACTCCCAGGGCGTGGATGTCGGTGCGGGCGTCGACCGTGCCGCCCTGCAACTGCTCAGGCGCCAGGTAGTGCGGCGACCCAGCGATGAGCCCGTCCAGCAGCGTCAGCGCGGAGCTGTG
>JAYSYB010000073.1:0-2369 GCA_043716775.1 Rubrivivax sp. | reverse complement strand
GCGTGGTGCTGCGCAGGCTGTGGCTCATCAGAGGCAATTGATGCCAGCGCACCGTGTATTTACCCCGACCCTCCAGCATGGCCAGAAGCAGTCGGGCGGCATGCTCTCCGGTTTCGTACATATCTACATGCGGATAGGTCTTGAACCCTACCATCACGTCGGCGTGCTCCACCATCTGTTGCGTGATGTTGCCATGCAGATCCAGAGCTACGCCGATGGGCACACCCGGCGCGGCGGCACGCAGACGCACCAGCAGATCGCCTTCGCCGTCCATGCTGTTTTCTGCCACCATGGCGCCATGCAGGTCCAGCAAGATGGCATCGCAGCCAGCGGCGGCCTCCACGATGCATCCGGTTAGCGCATCGTACGCAGCGGCATGCACCGGGCCACTGGGGTTGGCCATTGCCGATACCGGGGTGACGAGCGTGGCGCCCAGGCGTTCGGCCAGATCGATAAACGCCGCCATGGCGGTACGCATGCCCTTGTTGTCCCGGTAGGCCTCCTCGCCGTAGCGGGGTGCGAAGGCTTCCAGCGGTGTGGACACCGGTGAGAAGGTGTTGGTCTCGTGGTTCAGTCGCGCAATCAGGATCCTCATGCTGTCACCCCGGCGCTGCGCAGCATGGCCAGCAGCAAGACGTTGCATCCAGCCTCCAGGTGTTCGGGCCGGGCGTCCTCAATTTCGTTGTGGCTGATTCCGTCGGCGCAGGGCACGAACACCATGGCAGTAGGCGCCAGGCGCGCGAGGTATACGGCATCGTGGCCGGCACCGCTGATCAGGTCCATTGCGCTGTAGCCGAGTTCGGCGGCAGTGCTGCGGATGCCATCCACCAGCTTCGGTGCGAACGGCTGGGGCGAAAAACAGACAACTTGCTGCACGCCTATGGTGAGCCCGCGCGCCAGCGAAACGCGCTCACAGGCCGAGCGCAATGCGGCGTCCATGCCTAGCAGCGTGGCGTCATCGGCGGCTCGCAGATCGACGCTCATGCGGACGCGGCCGGGAATCACGTTTCGCGAATTCGGAAAGACCTCAAGCGAGCCCACGGTGGCACGCGCATGCGGCGCTCGCTCGAGCGCGATGGCGTTGACCTCGGCGACCAATTCGCTTGCGGCCAGCAGCGCGTCGCGCCGCAATGCCATCGGCGTGGGGCCTGCATGGGCCTCCATTCCCTGCACCTCCACGTCGTACCAGCGCTGGCCCAGCGCGCCCAGCACCACCCCGATCACGCGATCATTGGCCTCTAGCACCGGGCCCTGCTCGATGTGGGCTTCAAAATAGGCGCCGACCGGCAGCGTAGGGCCCTCAGGTCCGCCATAGCCGATAGCAGCCAGTGCCTCGCCCACGCTCACGCCCTGCACATCGCGCTGCGCCAACGCGTGCTCCAGCGTGAAGGCGCCTACGAACACGCCTGATCCCATCATGACCGGCACGAAGCGCGAGCCTTCCTCGTTGGTCCACACCACCACCTCGAGCGAGGCTTCGGTTTCGATGCCAGCCTCGTTGAGGCTGCGCACCACTTCCAGGCCAGCCAGAACGCCGTAGTTGCCGTCGAACTTGCCGCCCGTGGGCTGGGTATCTATGTGGCTTCCTGTCATGACAGGCGGCAGATCGTTGTCGCGGCCAGCGCGGCGCGCAAAGATGTTGCCGATCGCATCGACTCGTACACTGCAGCCCGCTTCGCGCGCCCACAGCACGAACAGGTCGCGCGCCCGGCCGTCGAGTTCTGTCAGCGCCAGGCGGCACACGCCGCCCTTTGGTGTAGCCCCGATCTGCGCGAGGTCCATCAGGGATTTCCACAGCCTGGCTCCGTTGACGCGAAGTGGCTTCAAGTGAATAGGTTTAGTTGCTGCAATTGCCATGTTCATACGATTTTGTGGAGTGAAATAGTCAGACCAGACCCACACCAAGATAGCGGTCCTTGATGGCCTCATCGGCAAGGAAAGCTGCATTCGCAGCGCTATAAACGACAGCGCCCTGCTCGATGATGTAGTGCCGGTCGGCCAGTTGGGTGCAGACTTCCAGGTTTTGCTCTACGAGCAAGATAGCTACGCCCGCGGCCTTGATGTTCATGAGTTGAGCTACGATTTCTTCAACGATCACGGGCGCCAGGCCTTCCACGGGCTCGTCCAGCATCAGCAGCTTGGGGTCGTTCATTAGGGCGCGCCCGATTGCCAGCATTTGCTGTTCGCCGCCGGATAGTTGCCCGCCGCCATTGCGACGGCGTTCTTCGAGGCGGGGGAAAATGCGGTACACGTCTGCAAGCTGCCAGGGCGAGCGTTTTCGCTGGCCGAGCAGTAGGTTTTCTTCGACCGTCAGCAATTTGAAAATTCCGCGGTGCTCCGGGACCAGGCACACGCCACGCTTGGCAATC
>JAYSYB010000072.1:0-2370 GCA_043716775.1 Rubrivivax sp. | reverse complement strand
GCGGGTGCGAATCTGCACTTCCAGCGGCCGGCCGTCGGTGTCCAGCACCACCGTGTGAAGGCTCTGGTAGCCGTTGGCCTTGGGGCGTGCAATGTAGTCGTCGAACTCGCCCTCCACGGGGCGCCAGGCTTCGTGCACACGCGCCAGTGCGGCGTAGCACGCAGCCACGTCGGCCACCACTACACGCAGCGCGCGGGCGTCGAACACACGGGTGAATTCGAGCCCCTTGCCCTGCATTTTTTTCCAGATGCTGTACAGGTGTTTGGGCCGGCCCTGCACATCGGCTTGCAGCCCATGCTGCTGCAACAGCGCCAACAGTTCGGCGCGCGCGGTCTGCACGCTGTGTTCACGCTCGGCACGCGTTTCGTCCACCAGGCGCGCCATGCGCTGGTACTCGGCCGCGTGCAGAAAGCGGAAGGACAAATCTTCCAGTTCCCACTTCAACTGCCAGATGCCCAATCGGTTGGCCAGTGGCGCAAAGACTTGCAGCGATTCGGTGGCCAGCTCAGCCGGGCACGCGTGTCTGCTGGCGGCAAACCAGCGCAGCGTCTGCAGGCGCGAAGCCAGGCGCAGCAGCACCACGCGCAGGTCGCGTGAAAATGCCAACAGCATCTTGCGCACACGCTCGGTCTGCTCGGCGCGTTGCGAGGCTCCGACCTGTGAAGCCTTGATTGAAGCGCCGCTTTGTGCGGCGCGTGCAGCACGCTGAATCTGCACCAGCTTGCGCGTCAGCGTGACGAGGCTCGCATACGATTCACCGAAGGCCTTGCGCACGACATCTTCCGGGCGCTGCAGGTAGTCGCCGGCATAGACGAGGTAGGCCGCCGCACACAACGAAGGCGCGGCGCCGATGTCCGCCAGCAGCGTGGCCACGCCATCGGCATGGCCGAGTGCATCTTCCCCGGTGTCCAGCAGCTGCGCGGTCAAAAGCGGTTCGGCAAAAGCACGGGCGCGTTGCACCGGGTCGGCGACAGAAACGTCGTCCACACTTGCCAGGTGCACGATGGCTGCAGCGCCCGCAGGCATGGATGCGCGCTCTGCGGCAGCGCCAGACTTCATGGCTGCAGCAGGAAGCCTCGCACGACCGCGCGCTGATCGATTTGCACCAGCGTGGGCGCGTGGCCGACACCGGCAAATTCATGCAGTTGCGGCCGCGGGCCACGCCCGGCCATGGCCTGTGCGGTGGCGGGCGAGAGCAGGTCGGAATCGGCCCCACGCAACAGCAGCGTGAGTGCCGTGATGCGGTCGTACATCTGCCACAGCATGGCCTGGCCGGCAGCGGCTATTGCCGATGTCATGGCGCGCACGGGCACGGCGATGGCGGGGTCGTAACGCGGCTTGAAGCCGGCAACGCCATCCTGCACATCGGCAACCAGCTGCGGGCGCGTCAAGGACAGCCACTGCTGGGGCGTGTGCGGGCCAAAACCGGCCGAGATCGCCAGCAGCGCCGCAGCCGCTTCTTCTTCGGTCCTCCAGAACGCCGGCACGCCCAGGTAGGTGCCCAGGCGCTGCACGAATTCAGGCTCGATGACGGGGCCGACATCGTTGAGCACCAGGCGCCGGATCGGCGTGCCCGACATCGCCGCCAGCGCCATGCCAATGAGTCCGCCCATCGACGTGCCGACCCAGTCCACCTGCGGGACGTTGAGCCGCGCCAGCAGCGTGACCATGTCGGCCACATAGGTGGGAATACCGTAGGCCATGGGGTCGCCCAGGCGGCCCGACTGGCCGCGGCCCACCACGTCCGGGCAGACCACGCGGTAGTCGCTGCAGAGGTCTTGCGCCAGGGTGTCGAAGTCTCGCCCCTGGCGCGTCAATCCGTGCACGCAGACCAGCACGCGGGGGTTGTGCGCGTTGCCCCACTCCCAGTACGCCATGCGGTGCAGGCCGCTGGCGCTGAAGCACTGCAACTGGTGGAGTCGGGGTTCGGTCATCGTCTGCTCGGCATCGTTGAGGGGTCATCGTATCAACGCCTGCACACTGCGCCGGCCCGGGGGACTCCTTCGACTACTTCATCTGCACGCTGCCACTCACCGTGGCCGTCACCACGGCTTTGCCGGCTTCCACTGGCAGTGACTCGTCGGTGCTGGTCTTCATCGCCTGGCTGCGCACCATCATCGGCTGCGGCTGCATTTGGCCGCCGTCTGCCGACACCAAGACCTCGCGGACGGTGTAGCCGGCAAAGCCGAAGAGCTTGGCTGCCGATTCGGCACGGCTGCGAAAGCGCGCGATGGCCTCGGCCGTCACATCGCCTTCAACCTTTTCACGCGCCTCGCGTGACAGCGAAAAGCCCGTGCGCGCGATCGACAGCGTCTGCACGCGGCCGGTCAACTGCGAAATGCCCTGCGTGTCGCGGCCCTGCACGATGAG
>JAYSYB010000071.1:0-7327 GCA_043716775.1 Rubrivivax sp. | reverse complement strand
GCTGCACCAAGTCGGCCTGCCGCGTGTACATCTTGTGGCCGGCGTCGTAGTAGCGGTGCTGCACCCGCGCCATCACATCAATCGGCACGTCCAATTGCGCCAGTGACCAGTCGCTGGCGCTGTACGGCGTGCCCAGGTCATAGCGGCCGCTGGCGGCCAGCACCTTCAGTTGCGTGTTGCGACGCATGGCGCGCGCCAGGTCGGGGCTGGTTGTCGTGAAGCCGAGTCGGCTGGTTTCGCCACGGTTCCAGTTCCAACCCATGTTGACCTCACGCGACAGCACCTCAAAGCGCTGCTCAAAGGCCAGGCCCAGCGTTTCGCTGAAGTACGCCATGGCAGCCATCGTGTAGGGCGCGGCAATGGCTTCGATGCCGGGGTCGAATTCCCATTCGCGCGTGCGGCTGGCGGCCATCGGGCCGGTGGCGCGCGCTTCCAGTCGGCCGACGATGCGGCCGCGCGAGCGCAGGGCTTCGAAGAAGAAGGTCTGGTCGCTGACGCGCAGGTTCTTCTCTTCCACCAGTTCACGCGGCAGACCCATGAGTTCGCTCAGGCGCTTGGCGATGCGGATGCGCTGCTTTTCAGTCAGGCGCGAACCGGCTTGCAAGGCTGCCGCGTACTCTTCCTGCACAAAGGCTTCCGCGGCGGCGCGCGCTGCTTCAGGCGACGCGGCCAGCGGCCCTTGCAGCAGGCCGTGGTACTGCGCGACGTTGGCGAACGCGGGCAGGAACAACGCATACGGCAAGTCGTTGGCGGGGGCGAAGACGAGGCTCTGCAGGTCCATCGCACACGACACCAGGATCAGACCCGACAACACCACGCCCATTTCTTGCAGCTTGTTGGACAGCCCCGCGCCACGCGTCGTGCCATAGCTCTCACCGGCCAGCACCACGGGCGACCCCCAGCGCTTGTGGCGCGTGAGCCAGACGCGCATCACTTCGGCCAGCATGTCGATGTCACCGTCCACCGACAACATCTTCTTGCGCGCCGCGTCGCTGGCTGTGACGGACCAGCCGGTGTGTGGCGGGTCGATGAATACAAGGTCGAAATGTTCAAACCAGCTGTGCGGGTTGTCTTCCACCGCATAGGGCGCGAGCGCCATGCTGCCGTCGTCGGGCACCACCACACGCTTGGGGCCGAGTGCGCCCAGGTGCAGCCAGATCGACGCCGAACCGGGGCCGCCGTTGAAGGCAAAACACACCGGGCGCTGCCGCGCGTCGGCGCCGTTCAGCACGTAGGACGTGGCCATCACTGCCGCTTCGGGTTCGCTGCCGACGGCCGTGCCGGCCACCGGCATGAAGGCTGCGCTGACGGTGTAGTCCAGCTTTTGGCCGCCGAGCGTGATGGCGCCCTGACTGACGCTGGCGGCGCGGTTGATGAGTTGATCAACCCTGTCGCGCGCCTTCTTCTCGGCGTCCTTGGGGTCAGCAGGTGTGGCTGCGTTGGTGGCTGCGTTTGCGGGGGCGGCGTCGGCCATGAGGTCTCCAGGCAAGAATCAAAAGATCAACGTTAACGCAGGCTCAGGCGACGTGGCGCCCGAAGGCCGCCAGATCGACATTGCCGCCGCTGACGATCACCCCCACCCGCTTGCCACGCGCAGTCACCGCCCCTTCCAGCAAGGCCGCAGCACCCAGGCAGCCGGTGGGTTCGACGACCATCTTCATGCGCTCGGCAAAGAAGCGCAGGGTGTTGATCAATTGCGGGTCACTGACGGTGACGATGCTTTTCACCAGGCGCTGGATGACGGGGAAGGTCAGCTCGCCGCTGTGTTGTGTCTGCGCGCCGTCGGCGATGGTCTTTGGCGTGTCGATGTGCACGATGCGGCCCAGCGCCAGACTTTGCTGGGTGTCGTTGCCCGCTTCGGGTTCGACGCCGTGGACTTCAATGCCCGGGCTCAGGTGGTGCGCCGCCACTGCGCTGCCGGATATCAAGCCGCCGCCGCCCACGCACACCAGCAGCATGTCCAGCGGGCCGGTCTCCGCCAGCAGTTCGGCCGCCGCAGTGCCCTGACCGGCCATCACATGCGGGTGGTCGTAGGGTGGGATCAGCGTCATGCCGCGCTCGGCAGCGATGCGCTTTCCGATGGCTTCGCGGTCTTCGCGGTAGCGGTCAAAGAGCACCACCTCACTGCCAGGCTGGCCACTTTGGTAGTCCCGCGTGGCGGCGAGCTTGGCGGCCGGTGAATCGGTGGGCATCACGATCACCGACGGCATGCCCAGCAAACGCGCCGACAGTGCAATCGCCTGCGCATGGTTGCCCGAAGAAAAAGCAATCACGCCGCCCCGCCGCTGATCGGGCGTGAATTGCGCCAACGCGTTGTAGGCGCCGCGGAACTTGAAGGCGCCCATGCGTTGGAAGTTTTCGCACTTGAAGAAGACTTGCGCGCCGGTGCGCTCGTCCGCCGTGCGCGACCGCAGCACCGGCGTGCGGTGCGCATGGCCCTGCAGCCGGGCTGCGGCGGCTTCGATGTCAGCAAACTGTATGGCCAGTGGTGTTGTGGCGGGGTTCATGCGGTCTCCTGCGGGCCCTGGAAACCGCCGCGCCTGAAGGTCAGCACGAGCGTGTCGCGCCAACTGGGCAGCGCCGGGTCCAGCGGCTGGATGGGGGTGGATTCGTGGATCATTTTTTCGTCGTCCAGCAAGAGCGTGCTCCAGGGCTCGTGCAGCTCAAAGCGCACTCCGTGGGTGCCGTGGGCGTCAAAGACGCGGGTCTCGCCACCCTTGACGTTGCCCCGGCCGACAAAGACCACCGCCACCAGGTCGACACCGTCGCGGTGCGCGCCTTCCGGCGTCGGGCGGCCAATGCCGTCCGTGGCGTCGATGCGGAAAGGATGCGCTTCGACGAACCAGGCGCCGGGCTGGCGCAACCGGCTGGCCACGCCGGCCAGCGTCACCAGCAGGCGGGGCCATGCGGGGTCGGCCAGCAGGGTTTCGGGCAGAGGTTCGAAATGGCGCTGAATGCCGCCGTGCAGCGCGTTGTATTCCACCGACTGCCAATGCGGCCGCTGCGGCACGGCACGGCATTGGCCGCCGTCAATGACAAAGCAGCCGTGACGGCGGCGCCTGTAGCGGCCGCCATCACGCAAGTGCTCATCCGGCGGCAGGGCTTGCCACAGCGGTTGCCAGCCCGCCAGGGTAGCGGGCGGCAAGCCGGCCAGCGCGCACAGTGCGGCGCTGTCCAGCACAGCCCATCCCGCGTGGGACAGTTGCTGGGCCAAGTCCGCCAACGTCGTCAGCGGTGGTTCTGGCTTGGGCTTCATCCTGCATCGTGAAAATTATGGGGAACTTGACCCGGATTCTGGGGGAGGCTCCCCAATCGGCTGTCAGCCACGCGCAGGGAAGTGCCGTTAACGTTTCATCGTGCTGACACCCCGACCCCCACCCCAACCCCACCCGGACGGCGCGTCCGCCATTTCCGACCATTCGGGAACGACAAAACATCCGCTTGGCAGTTGCAGCGGCTGGCCTCTCGTCGAGATCATCGAGCTGAAATGGCTGCTCGCTGGGGAGGGCATCCACATCCACGTCGAACGGCTGCAGACCGACCCCGCCTACGCCTGCCGGGCGCTGAACGAAGCGGCCGCATCGACCAGCCCGACGTTGCGTGCTACAGCGTTGCGCTTGCGCAACCGACTGCTGCCTTGCGGCTGAAAACCGCCACCTGACGGGCAGCAGACGTTGCAGCAGGCCGCTGCGGGGCGGCGTAGCATGGGCACGCAACGCCGCCACGCGGCGCCTCGCGAAAGGCCGCGATGAAAACCGTGAAGCGCATGCTGCCGTCGATGCCCACGAAAAAGAGTGCCGCTGCGCTGCTGCTCGGTCCGCTTCTTTTTGTCTTTCTCACTGCCTGCACGACCGTGCTGCCGCCTGCACCCGGCGCGAAAATTCTGCACGACGAACTCTTCAGCCCGCTGCAGCCCGCGCCCGACGCCAGTGCAGTCTTCGCCATGAACGACGAGATGCGGGCCTATGCGGCGCGCGAACTGGCCCCGCTGGCACGGCACCCCGACCCGCGGCGCCAACTGATTGCCGCGCTGTACAGCACGGGTCGGCTGCAACTGGACTACGACGGCAGCAGCACACGGTCGGCGTCGCAGGCCTTTGCATCGCGTTCGGGCAACTGCCTGTCGCTGGTGATCATGACGGCCGCTTTTGCCCGCCAGCTTGGCCTGCCCGTCAGCTTCCAGGCCGTGCAGACCGATGACTTCTACAGTCGTAGCGGCGGCCTCTACATGGCCAGCGGTCACGTCAACCTGGTGCTGGGGCCACCCGCAGCGCACAGTGGATATTCGCAAGGCCGGCGTGAAAGCCTGACGATCGACTTCATCCCGCAGGACGAACTGCGTGGCCAGCGCACCCGGCCGCTGGATGAGCAAACCATCGTCGCGATGTTCCTCAACAACCGAGCAGCCGAATCCCTGGCGGCTGGCCAGGTCACCGAGGCTTACGGCTACGCCCGTGCCTCCTTGCTGCACGACCCTGGCTTCTTCAATGCCAGCAATACCTTGGGCGTCATCTACAACCGCGCCGGCCACGTCGGGCCAGCCGAAGCCGCGTTTCGTCATGCCCTGGCGGGCGACGCCGACCACGTCAGCGCGCTGAGCAACCTTGTCAAGCTCTTGCAGCACCAGGGCCGCATCAGCGAAACAGCCGTCTGGATGGCGCGGCTGGACCGGTTGCAGCCGGTGCCGCCCTTCCAGCACTTCAACCTGGGCCGACAGGCCCTGGACGCTGGCGAACCGGCCCTGGCGCGTGACCACTTTCTGCGCGAGTTGCGCCTTCAACCGTACCAGGACGAAGTCCACTCCTGGGCCGCGCAGGCTTACTGGCGCCTGGGCCAAACCGAGCGCGCCCGACACCACCTGCGCCAAGCCGTGGAATACAGCAACAACCGCAAGACCCACGACCGCTATGCCGCCAAGCTGGAGGGACTGCGCCACGGCACAGTCCAGTAGGTGCGGCTGCCCCACCCGCCGGGTGACGTCCGGCATGGCACAGTCCGGTTGCGCATTCGCCCGCACTACAGGGCCCCGGTTGAACACCGGGCCAGCTGCATCGCTGGCGTGCCGTCGCAACATTCTTTCGTACCCCACCGCTGCATTCCGGATGAAACCTGCCTCCAAACCCAACCCACTGATCGAGATTGCCGTCACCATCGTCCTGCCGGCGGTGGTGCTGATGAAGTTCAGCGACGCCAACAGCCTGGGGCCCTTGCGCGCGCTGCTGCTAGGCCTGGCCTTTCCGCTGGGCTGGGGCCTGTGGGACGGCTGGCGCCGGCGCAAGCTCAACTGGCTGGCGGTGCTGGGCGTCTTCAGCACGCTGCTGACCGGTGGGATTGGCCTGCTGGCGCTCGATGCCAAATGGCTGGCGGTGAAGGAGGCCTTTATTCCGACCCTCATCGGCCTGGTGGTGCTGGGTTCAATCTGGACCCGCACGCCGCTGATCCATCTGCTGGTCTTCAACGCGTCGCTCTTCGATGTCGACCGCGTGAACCAGGCGCTGGTGGCCAAGGGCAACGCATCGGCGTTTGACAAGCGGTTGCGCCAGGGCACCGTGCTGCTGGCCTGCACTTTCCTGTTCTCAGCCGTTGCCAACTACGCCCTGGCGCGCTGGGTCGTCACCAGCGCCGCGGGTACCGAAGCTTTCAACCAGGAACTGGGTCGATTGACGCTGCTGAGCTACCCGATCATCGCCATCCCGTCGATGGTGATGATGATGGGCCTGATGTTCTGGCTGGCGCGTGAAGCCAAATCGCTCACTGGCCTGGCGGTGGGTGAGATGCTGCAAGGCAGCTGAAGAGACGGCAGAAACCCCCTCACCCCTAGAATGAGGGGGTGAACGTCAGCTGTCTTGAATCCACGACTGCGGCACTTTGCGCTGCACGGTCTGCACGGGCCGCACCGGCCTTGTCCTCTGCAGGGCACGCGCGCCGGCATTGCTTGAAGCTGGCTCCGGGTTTGTGTGTCGGCCTGCTGGGCGCGCTGGCGGTGCCCGCGCAAGCATTGGAGCCGCCCTCCGGCGCCGTCGTGCTCACCGTCGGTGGCCGCGTGCGCAACACCAATGACGGCCGGCGCGCGCAGTTCGACATGGCCATGCTTGAGGCGCTGCCGCAGCAGCTGGTAGTGACGCGCACCCCTTGGTTTAGCCACGCGCGCCGCTTCACTGGGCCGCTGCTGCGCGACGTGTTGTCTGCCGCGGGCGCACAGGGCACGATGCTGCGGCTGGTGGCCCTGAACGACTATCAGGTGGACATGCCCTTTGACGATGCGCAGCGTCACGACGTGATCATTGCCCGGTTGCTGGACGACAAGCCCATGGCCGTGCGCGACAAGGGCCCGCTCTTTGTCATCTACCCCTTCGACGCACGGCCCGAACTGCGCAGCGTGATCTACTACAGCCGGTCGGCATGGCAATTGCGAATGATCGACGTGCTGTGACGCGCTCACCGGCTGGCCGCGCGGGCCTAGGCTGGCTCGGTCTGGTCGGCTTCGGGCTGCTGGTGGCTCTGCTGGCCGTGGCCCTGGTGCAGGCGCGCCAGTTTTCGCTGTTGCGCCAGACCATGAAATCGGGCGGTGACTATGCCGTGCTGACCATCTACCAGGCCGAGATCGAATATTTGCGCCTGCGCGAAGCCTGGCGCCTGTCTGCCCAGCCGCCTGCCCAGGCGCTAGACAGCAGCAACCTGGCGGACCTGAAGCTGCGCTATGAAATCTGGGTCAGCCGCGTGCAACTGCTGCAGGCCGACAGGCCGCAGCGGCTGGTGGCCGACAACCCAGAACACCGCGATACGCTGGACGCCGTGCAGCGCTTCATCGCCCGCGCCGACCTGGCCTTGGGCGCAAGGCCCGAACAGGACCTGAACGCCGCCTTCCTGGCCGACAACCTGCCGGCCCTGCAGGCACTGGGCGCGCCGATGCACGGCTTGTCGCTGAGCGCGGCGCACCGCGTGGCCGAACAGATGGAAGAGCGCAACAGCGCCGTGCGCCAGCAAAATCAGTTGGGCCTGGGGCTGACGATCTTCATGTCGGTGCTGACGCTGGCATTCGCCTACATCGCGCTGCGCCAGGTGCGCCAGTTGCGGCAACGGCGCGTGGTGCTGGAAGAACTGGCCACCAACCTGAGCCAGGCGCGACGCGACGCTGAAAGCGCCAGCCAGGCCAAGAGCGCTTTTTTGGCCAACATGAGCCACGAAATCCGCACGCCCTTCCACGGTCTGATGGGCATGTTGTCGCTGCTGCGTGAAACGGGCCTGACGGCGCGCCAGATCGACTACCTGCGCACCGCCACCGAATCGGCCGACCACCTGCTGGCCATCCTCAACGACATCCTCG
>JAYSYB010000008.1:0-8043 GCA_043716775.1 Rubrivivax sp. | reverse complement strand
GCACCGACACCGGTGACACCGCCGCCGCCGATGGCCGCGTTGTTGGTCAGGTCGACCGAGTTGGCGACGATCACGGTCAGTGTGTCGCTGACGGTCGCGGTCTTGCTCGGGTCGAGCTTCGAAGTCGCTGTCTTGCTGACCGAGTACGGGCCGCCGGTCGAGTTGGTGGGCAGCGTGGCGCGCAACACCACGTTGTAGGTGGCGCCACTGGCAAGGGTGCCGGTGTCGGGCACGCCGTTGCCATTGGTGTCGAGCAGCGGCGTCACGCCGTCGGCCTGGTAGAGCTGGAAGCTGGTGCCCGCCGGGAAGCTGCTGGTGGGCAGCGTCATGTCAAAGCTGTCAGGCGTGTTGCCGTTGTTCCTGACCACGTTGGTGAAGCTCACCGTGCTGCCCTGGGTGGCGCTGGCGACGGTCTGCCCCGTCATCGTCACAGCAAGTACCGGGCTCACCGTGAAGGCGAAGGTGTTGCTGTTCACGGGACCGACGTTGGCCGCGCCGTCGTTGTAGCTGTAGTTGGCCGTGTTGTTTATCGCACCGGCAAGCTGACCGGTGGCGGTGACGGTGGAGTAGCTATTGATCGACACCTGAAACGTCAGCGTGCCTGACTGGCCCGGTGCGACGCTGCTGATGACGCCGGTCGCCTGGTTGGCGGCGGTGGCGCCGAAGTCGTAGGTGATGGTCGGGCCGCTGCCTTGTGCGTCTGAGTTGCTGGCATCCGTCAGCACGGTGGCGCCAGTGGCGCTCCAACGCGCCGAGTTGGCCACGTACGTCATGCCGGTGGGCAGCAGATCGCGAATCTGCACGGCGCTGGCAGCCGTATTGCCGTTGTTGTTGTAGGTCAGGGTGATGGTGTGCGGGCCGCTGCCCGGCAGACCGGAGCCTGAACTCATGGCCTTGGTCACGCTCACGACCGCGTTCGAGGTCACGGTGGTGCTCTCGGTCACGCTGCTGGAGACGCCGGTGTTGAAGCCGCTGGTGGCGGTGACGACGAGGCTGTTGGTGTTGCCCGAGGCGGCCGTTGTCGGCACTGTGCCGACTGCCACGAAGCGGAACACCTCGCCCATCGCAAGCGCGGTCGTCGCGGTGATCGGGGTGGTGTTGTCGGCCACGCCGTCACCATTCACGTCGGCATAGAAGACCACTGACGTGAAGGCAAAGGCCCCCGACTGCGTGAAGCCCAGACTGAAGGTGTCGGACCCATTGCCGCTGTTGGTCAACGTGAGCGGGTAGCTGACCTGGCTGCCGACGCTGACGGTGCGGCTGGTGCTTTGGGTCAGTGTCAAGCTGGCCACCTGCTGCACGATCGCGGTCACCACATTGGAAGTGACGGTGCGCGGCGTGTTGGACGCATCGGTGTAACTGGCCGAGGCCTGGTTGCCGATCGCCGTGCCGGCGGCCGGCGCAGCGAAGGCCGTCGTCGGCGCAGTGGCGGCGACGCCCACCAAAAGCAGCGCGCCTAGGGCCCGCGAAAGGTGGCGCTTGAGGTTGAACCAACTGGAAATCATTTCTGCTGCTCCTGGCGATTGATCGCAAACGTACTTATCGACAGCACGTCTTGCTAACTGAAGTGCGTTAGGCTGACCTGTCAGCGCGGTGCCGACACCGCCGCTGCTGTCGTAGTTGGGTTGGATGTGGCCGACGCCGATGCCGACACAACACGCACGCGCGCGCTGGTAGTGAAGGAGCCGCCTGCGGCAACCTGCTGTTCGGGCCAGCGCAGGTGTCTGTATTCGGCCAGCGGCACCGGCACGTCGACCACCTGTCCGTCGGCGCGGCGGGCCTTGCGCATCAGCGGCACTGCTGCGTAGACCTTGCCATCAACGCTGGCCTGCACATCGCGCGGTACAGCGCTTGCACCCACGAGTTCGGTGCCCGCCGGGATCGGCAGGCTGGCCATCAGGCGGGTTACCGCGCGACGGCCAGAATTCAAATAGACAGCGCTGTACTGCAGCATGTCGCCCGGCTTGACTGTCTGCGCCGGCTGAAGCGTTTCGGCACCGTCGGCCTGCTTGACGACACTCCAGACCTTCAGCTCGCTGGTGAGGGCGCCGTTGTCGGCGTGGGCTGCAAGCGACAGCACGGCCAACAGGAAAATGATCGATGCACGAAGCTTCATGGCCGGTGGCCCTCGCAGGTGGGTAGCGCGCCATTCGGGCGGGCGGGTGGATGCAAAGAACTGCAAGTGGCGTTGATCAGGTGCACGGTTCTGCGGTGCCTGATCGGCCGTCTGCGACGTGGTGAATGATCGCGACCACGCGCCTTCTTGATCGTGGAATCAACGCTGCCAATGGGTCGCAAATCTTCGTGACGCCACCCCGGGTGCAGGGCCGCACTGAGGCGCTCATCGGCGCTCATCGGCGCTGCGCACGGCTACGCGCGAAGCACCCGTTGCCTTCCGGTGCATCACCGCCCGGTCGATTGACAGCGCCATTGCCATCGAGCCACCGTCCCAACCCGCCATGCCGTTTCGACTACGAGACAGCCGCTCAGGCTCAGCCATGACTTGCGCCGTGCACGACGACGCCACCGCCGCTCGTGCCATCAGGCCTTTTTGGGCCAGGCGAGGTGCTTGACGCTGACGGGGCATGACACGATGAAGGCGGCACAATCGGCGCCTTGATGAATCGGCTGATCCTTACCGTTTCCAACTGCACGCTGGCATTCGCCCTGGCCGGTTGCGCCACGCGTGCCGTAGACGTGTTGCCGGCCCCTGCCAACCCGGCCGACTTCCTGGCCTGGGACTGCACCCGCATCGACGACGAACAAGACCGCGTGCAGCAACGCGCTGCCGACGTGGCCTACGCCGTGGACGAGCTGGCGGGCAACAACATCCTGGCGCTGGGCGTGGGCATCACGGTGTTCTGGCCAGCCATCCTGGCCATGCGGCCGGCGGGTTTTGAGGCGGCTGAACTGGCAAGGCTCAAGGGCCGCTTTGAAGCGCTGCAAACCGCCGGCCGCTACAAGTCGTGCCCGGCGCTGGGCGCCGACCTGCCGCCCGCGCGCGCCGCCGGCCTGCCAGTGGCGCTTGGCGAGCGGCTGGTATACGAAGACCGTGCCGATGCGCGCCACGCGGCCGTGGAATGGACGCTGCGGGTGGTGGCGCTGCGCCGTGGCGAATTTGAATTTCGCGCCGAGTCGGGCAAGCCAGGTCCCAGCGGCAAGGCTGCAGCGCCCGGCACCTGGCGCCAGGACCGTGCCGGCAACGTCGTGGCCGCGCCACCCGGTGCGCTGCAGTGGCCGCACTTGCTGCGCGGTGAACTGGTGCTTGGGCAGGTGACCGGCGGCGACATGGTGGTGGTCGGCGACCCGCTGTCGCGCGCGCGCTTGCGCGGCCAGGTGGTGGCGGTGGGCCCGCAGACCGTGGCCGGACGCCGTTTTGACGTGGCGGTGCTTGAGATTTTTGGGGACGCGCAGCTCGGTGATTCCTACACCCGCGTCGAAGGCGCCCTGGTGGTGGACCGCAGCAGCGGCGTGCTGCTGCGGCTGGACCTGCGCAGCGCAGCGCAGGCCTTTTCGCTGCAGCGCCGGTTGATGAGGGTGGAGCCAGCAGAAGGCTCTTGATGCCTGCACGGCGTTGCCAGGGCACAGTTCTTTACGCGCCCCGCACAGGGGCGATACGAGCGGCAGACACCATCACGGCATCGAATCCCTTGATTCAGGAGACCTTGATGTCCACGACCCGCACTGCTGTTCAGAACCCTTTCGCCACCCCGCGTGCTCTGCGCCTGTTTCTGGCCACGGCGGTCATCGCGCTTGCCGGGGGCTTGTCCCAGAACGCTCTGGCGGCGCCGAACGGCGGCCACGGCGGCCATGGCGGCCCCGGCATGGGCATGTTTGACGGCCGCCATGTCGACCGCATGCTCGACAGCGTCAACGCCACGCCCGACCAGCGAACGCAGATCAAGCAGATCATGGCCGCCGCCCAGACTGACATGGCCGCTCAACGCGACGCTGGCCGCAGGCTGCAAGAGCAGAGCCAGGCGGCGTTCGCGCAGCCTACCGTCGATGCCCGCGCTGTGGAAACCCTGCGCCAGCAGATGCTGGCCCAGCACGACCAGGTCAGCAAGCGCATGACGCAGGTGATGCTGGACGTCAGCCGCGTGCTCACGCCCGAGCAGCGCAAGACCGTGGCTGACCGCATGGCGCAGCGCCGCGCCATGATGGAGCGCCACCATGCCGAACGTTCGACGATGGAGCGCGCCCCGCGTTGATGGCAAGGCCGCTATCCTGTGGTGGCTGCAGCCGTGGCGCATGGCATCACAAGCGCCGGCATCCCAAATGCCAGCGACACGGCGTCTTCGGTGAACGAGGCCTTTCTTGACGAGCCAACTGCTGCTGATCGACGACGATCTGCGCCTGACCGACATGGTGGGTGGCTACCTGCGCCACAACGGTTTTGAGGTGGACACGGCGGGGTCGCTGGCGGCCGGGCGAGAACGCCTCAAGCAAGGCAACTACGACGCGCTGCTGCTGGACCTGATGCTGCCAGACGGCGACGGCCTCGACTTCACCCGTGAACTGCGCAGCCAGCCGCGCACACGGCGCCTGCCGCTCTTGATGCTGACCGCGCGCGGTGAGCCGATGGACCGCATCGTCGGCCTGGAAATCGGCGCCGACGACTACCTGCCAAAGCCCTTTGAGCCGCGCGAATTGCTGGCGCGCGTCAAAGCGCTCTTGCGCCGCGCCGCGCCAGAGCCGGGCGACGACGAGGTGCTGACTTTCGGCCGCCTGGAAGTCGATCTGGGCGCGCGCCAGGCGCGGCTTTCCGGTGTGCCCTGTGACCTGACGAGCCACCAGTTTGACCTGCTCACCGTGTTGGCCCGCAGCCCCGGGCGCGTGCTGTCGCGCGACCAGATCATGGACACGCTGAAGGGCCACCCGCTGGAGGCCTTTGACCGCAGCATCGACGTCCACATCTCACGCATCCGCGCCGTCATCGAAGACGACCCCAAGACCCCCACGCGCGTGCTCACGGTGCGCGGCGCGGGCTACGTGTTTGCGCGCAAGCAGGACGGTGGCGGCTAGGTGCGTTCGCTCTATCTGCGCATCTACCTCACGGTGGTGGTGTCGCTGGCGCTCTTTGCGCTGGTTTCGGGCTGGGTCGTGCAGCGCCACATGGACGAACAGCGGTTGCGCGCCGAAGGCGCCGCGCGCGACCGGGCCGAGGCCTGGGGTGAACTGATCCAGCGGTCGCTGCCCGCCGCCGACGCGCCGCCGGCTGAACAAATGGCGGGGCTGCGCGACTGGTCGCAACGGCTGCGCATTCCGATGGCGCTGGACGACGCGCAAGGCAAGCGCATCGGCGCGTCGGACTCTTTCGTGCGCCGCGAGATGGACGCGCCAGAAATGGCGTCGCGCCTGCGCCCGGTGCGCTTTGACGACGGCCGCACGCTGTGGGTGCCGCGCCCCAACGCGTCGCGCATGCAGGCGGGTGTGCGCGTGGCGGACCTGCACCCGGCCTGGCTGGGTGGGCCTGGCGGGGCAGGCGGTCCGGGTGGACCCGGTGGGCCGGGAATGGGGCGCGCGTGGCCTGAGGGCGTGGGTTTTGTGGCGCTGCTGGTGGTGCTGTTTTTGGCCGTGGCTGCGGGCGCGTACCCGGTCGTGCGCGGCCTGACGCGGCGGCTGGAATCGCTCAAGCAAGGTGTGGATGCGTTCGGCAGCGGCGCGCTTCACCAGCGCGTGGCTGAAGACGGGCGCGACGAGGTGGCGGCACTCGGCGCCAGCTTCAACCAGGCCGCAGGGCGCATCGAAGCGCTGCTGCGGTCGCACCAGAGCCTGCTGGCCAACGCCAGCCATGAACTGCGTTCGCCCCTGGCGCGGCTGAAGATGGCGGTGGCGATGCTGGAAGACGCGCCGCCAGCGCAGCGCACGGCGCTGCGCACCGAGATCAACACCAACATCGGTGAGCTTGACGCGCTGGTGGAAGAAGTGCTGCTGGCCAGCCGCCTGGACGGCAGCACCACGCTTGACCTGACGCAGCCGGTGGCGCTGCTGGCGGTGGCTGCCGAAGAGGCGTCGCGCCTGGGCGCTTCCGTCAGCGGGCAGGATTTGCAAGTGCAAGGGGATGAGCGCCTGCTGCGCCGGGCGCTGCGCAACTTGCTTGAAAACGCACGGCGCTACGGCGGCGCTGAAGTCAGCGTCAGCGTTGAGGCGGCAGTGCAGAGCGCGGCGCCGGCCACCGTCATCAAGGTCTGCGACCGCGGCCCCGGCGTGCCAGAAACCTACCGTGAACGCATCTTCGAGCCCTTCTTCCGCCTGCCCGGCCACGCCGAGCGTGAAGGCGGCGTTGGCCTGGGTCTGGCCCTGGTGCGGCAGATCGCACTGCGCCACGGCGGCCAGGTGCAATGCCTGCCGCGTGAAGGCGGCGGCAGTTGCTTTGTGCTGACGCTGCCCGCGACTTGATGTCGGCCACTTGTTGCACGCCACTTGTTGCATCGGGTGTCACCTGCACGTCACCGCAGCACGACCGCGACCCCAACGCGCTGTGCCTTCCGGTGAACCCGGCCTTCGACGGCCTGCGTGCCGAGCCGCGTTTTCAAGCGCTGCTGCGGCGGCTGATCAACGTTGCCGACATCAAGGCAGACCTTGTGGCTGACCGTGCGGCTGACCTTTCGGCCTACGCTGCCGCACCACCCACAGCAGCACTGCGCTGAGCGCCACACCCGACAACACCAGGCCCGTCGTCGACGCCACCCAGAAGCCGCGTGCGCCTTGCAGCGCCAGCGGTACGGTGCCACTCAGGTTGAAAGCCAGCATGTAGCCGCCGCCCAGGCCCACGCCCCACATCGCGCCGACGTAGACCAGCATCGAAATGGTGGTGATCTTGTAGGCGCGCAGCACGAATGCAGCGATGGTCTGCGCCGCGTCGCCCACGTGAAACACCGCCACCCAGGCCAGCAGCGGCAGCGCAGCGGCCAGCACCACCGGGTTGCTGGTGTACAGGCCCAGCAGCGGCTCACGCGCCAGAAACATCGCACTGCCCACCAGCACGGCCACCGCGCAGCCGATGAACAGCCCGTGCGCACCCAGGCGGCCGGCACCCTCTTCGTCACCGGCGCCGATGCACTGCGCCACCAGCGTGCTGGTGGCGTTGCCCAGCGCCAGTGGCAGCATGAAAATCAGCGACACCAGGTTGACGGCGATCTGGTGCCCGGCCACCGGCGTGGTGCCCAGGCGCGCGATGAAGATGGCCATGAACGCGAAACCCGTCACTTCCACCAGGATCGACGCGCCCAGCGGCACGCCCAGCACCAGGTGCTGGCGCAGCGCGGCGCGGTCGGGCTTGTCCAGGCCGCGTCCCCACAACTTGAAAGGCAGGTAAAACGGGTCACGCCGCATCAGCACCCAGGCCACCACCACCTGCGCCCACATCGCCACTGCCGTGGCCACGCCGCAGCCGGTGACGCCCATTGACGGCAGGGCCAGCGCCGGCACGCCAAAGACCAGCGCCGCCGACAGCGGCACTTTCAGCAGCAGCGCCGACACCTGGATCAGCATCACCGCCTTTGGCCGTGACAGCGCCAGGTTGAAGCCGCGGTACAGCGTGAAGAGCAGCGCCGCCGGCAGTGAAAACGCCAGTGCCAGCAAGTAGCCACGCACCTTGTCGGCCACTTCAGGGCTGGCGCGCGACAGGGCCAGGAAAGGCGTCGGAAAGGCCAGCAGCGTGCAGCCCAGCGCGGCCAGCGCCATCGCAATCCACACCGCCTGATGCAACTGCCGGCCGGCGTCTTGCTGGCGCTGTGCGCCGTAGAGCTGGCCGACGATGGGCGACAGCGCCAGCAGCACGCCCATGAAGCCGATGAAGACCGTGATGTAGGCGGCAGAGCCGACCGCCAGCGCGGCCAGGTCGGTGGCGCTGGCGCGCGCCACCAGCAGTGTGTCGACCGTGCTGAAGACCAGCATCGACACCTGGCCGATGAACACCGGCCAGGCCAGCGGTGCGATGCGCTTTGCACTGGCGGCCCAAGCGGTCCATCCGGCCCCGGCTGCGGACGTGTGGCTCAAGCGCGCGACGCCGAGTCGGGCCCGGCGGCAAAGGTCTCG
>JAYSYB010000070.1:0-22114 GCA_043716775.1 Rubrivivax sp. | reverse complement strand
TCAGGCCGGCGCCAGCCGCCGGGCGCCTACTGCGCATTTCATCCACTCGTTTTCAGGAGACCTGCAACATGAACAAGCGCGATGTCGTCGTACTGGGCGCAGCCCGCTCTGCCATCGGCACCTTTGGCGGTGCGTTGGCCGACATGGAGCCGGCCGAACTGGCTGGCCTCGTGATGAAAGAAGCGGTGGCCCGCTCGGGTGTCGACCCCAAGGCCATCAACTACGTCACCGTCGGCAACACCATCCCCACCGAAAAGCGCTTTGCCTACGTCGCGCGTGTGGCCAGCATCCAGGCCGGGCTGCCGATGGACAGCGTGGCGATGTCGGTCAACCGCCTGTGCAGCAGCGGCTTGCAGGGCATCGTGACGACGGCGCAGAACATCCTGCTGGGCGACTGTGACTATGGCGTTGGCGGCGGCGTGGAAGTGATGAGCCGCGGCGGCTATCTGTCCACCGCCATGCGCACCGGCGCGCGCATGGGCGACACGACGCTGGTGGACACGATGGTTGCCACGCTGACCGACCCCTTCGGCGTGGGCCACATGGGCATCACGGCCGAGAACCTGGTCACCAAGTGGGGTATCACGCGCGAAGAGCAGGACCAGCTGGCCGTGGACTCGCACCGCAAGGCTGCCGTGGCAATAGCCGAAGGCCGCTTCAAGAGCCAGATCGTGGCCATCGTCAAGAAGACGCGCAAGGGCGATGTCACCTTTGACACCGACGAACACGTCAAGGCCGACACCACGATGGAAAGCCTTGGCAAGCTCAAGCCCGCGTTCAAGAAGGAAGGCGGCTCGGTGACGGCGGGCAACGCCTCGGGCATCAACGACGGGGCGGCCTTCTTCGTGCTGGCGGATGCCGCCGTGGCGGCAGCGCACGGCCACAAACCGATGGCGAGGCTGGTGAGCTACGCGGTGGCCGGCGTGCCCAATGAGATCATGGGCGAAGGGCCGATTCCTGCGTCCAAGCTGGCGCTGAAGAAGGCCGGCCTCACGCTGGATCAGATCGACGTCATCGAAAGCAACGAGGCTTTTGCAGCGCAGGCCATTGCGGTCGCACGCGGGCTGGAACTGGACATGAAGAAGGTCAACCCCAACGGCGGCGCCATTGCGCTCGGCCACCCCATTGGCTGCAGCGGCGCCTTCCTGGCCACCAAGGCGGTGTACGAGCTGCACCGCACCGGCGGGCGCTATGCGCTGGTGACGATGTGCATCGGCGGCGGGCAGGGCATCGCGACGGTGTTCGAGCGCTTGTAGGCAACCTTCGGTCCTGGGCAGCAGGTCGGCCCTGCTGTCCCACCCCTCGGCCGGTGCGCGGCCTCTGTGCTGCATCGCGATGCGGACTTCGTGCCGCGCCGCGATGCAGCTTTCGCGGCCGATGATGGTCGTCACCGGCACCCGGGCTGCCCTCCGCAAGTCTTCGGGCCGGTGGGCTGGTGCACACGTCAGCGCGCCCCATCTCTCCCCCATCGGAAGGAGCCCTCTCCCCCTAACACCCGCGTTCCGGCCTGAAGCCGCAAAGCGGGTGTCTTGTTCCTGATGTCGATCGCGTTTCAGTGATCAAGGCCGCCGCGCTGGCAGCCCCACACGCATCGAAGGAACTACACCATGAAACGCTTGACCGCTCGGACTGCGCTGGTCGCATTGCTTGCCTTACTGACCCTTGTCGCCTGTGGCGGCGGCGGTGGCGGTGACGCAGCGCCGCCCATAGCTGCACCTCCCCCCGAAACCCTGTTCGTCACCACCAATGCCTGGGCCGGTGCCCAGCCCGCCAACGCCGAGGTGTTGAGCGCCGACGAATTCCGCCGCCGCCAGGTCGCTGGCGATCTGGTGGTCTCCACCGTCACCGCGCAACAGGCCAAGGGCAGCGCCAACCGCGCCCTGGTCGAAGCCGAACGCCAGTTCCTTAGCGGCAAGACTGACTTGAGCGCCGACGCCCAAGCGGTGCTGGCGCAAGCCGCTTCTGCCATCAACCTCGCCAACAGCCTGGAAGCCCAGGCCGTAGCCACGCTGCCCGACGGCCGCAAGGTGGTGCTCAACGAACTGTCGGCCCGCATCGAAGCCGCAGCGGCTTCCTACCGTGCGGCGCGTGACCCGGCCAATGCGCGCGCGGCCTATGCGTTGTCGCATTCGCTGTCGTCTTCGCTTTTGAGCGACGCGATGAGGGCCCAGCTGCCCGCGCCCGCCAGCCTGGCGAGTGCGACGCTGGCGCAGGTGCAAGACGCCGCGCGGCAACTGGACGCGGCGCTGGCCGCGGTGCCAGAGATCGACCAGACGCGCCTGGACCCCGACACGGTCGCGACGCGCTCCAGCGCCAAGCGCGCGCTCACGGCCGGCAATGGCGTGGACACCAGTGGCGCCTGCGCGGCCACGGGCTACGCCAGGCAGTTCTGGTTTCCGCTGCGCTACTTTGTCTCGCCCATCAAGTCGCAGGGCGAACGCGGCACCTGCTGGGCCTTTGCGGCTGTGGGCGCAGTTGAGAGTCGTGAACGCGTGCAGAACAACAACCCCGCCAACGTGTCGGAGCAGTTCCTCGTCAACAAGGTCAAGCGCGAATGGTTCGAGAGCGACTTTGTCGACGGCGGCTCATCTGCCAGCGCGCTGAATGCGGCGGTGGACCGCAACCAGTCGCTGATGCCCGAAACCGGCTGGACCTACAACGCCGCCGCGGGCCGCCCCGACAACGCCTTTGATGCTGGCGTGGCAGGCACTGCCGCGTCGTACGGCGGCGCCTGCAACGGTTACAACGGCTGGTGTTCAGAGACCGCGCACCAGAGCCCGCGTTCTTGCACCACGGTACTGGGCATGCAGTTCTGCGGCTTCAACAAGCAGGTCTTCAGCGGCACGGGCGTTGCCCCCAGCCGCGTGCGCCAGATCTGGGCCAATGGCGAAAGCTTCAACCTCAACCAGTACCGCGCGCTGCTGGCCAGCGGCGTGTCGCTGATCGCGTCGTTCCCGGTCTATGAAGGCATCATGGCCGCGCCGGCCACGGGCATCGTGTCCGACTACCGCAAGCAGATGCGCAACGCCGCCGGCATGCTGGTGGACGGCACTTATGGCGGGCACCTGGTGCAGATCGTCGGCTTCATCAGCAACGAAGCGTTGACCTGGCCCGGCGCTGCGCCAAGCGCGGTGGGCGGTGGGGGCTACTTCATCATCCGCAACTCCTGGGGCTGTGCAGGTGACGGCGGCTATTTCTACGTCCCGGCCGACTACGTCAGCAGCCTCTTCAGCAACCTGGAAGTGCTGGACTTCGACGCCCGCCGCAGCGCAGCCTGGAATGCCGACCAGGTCACGCCGGGTGGCGGCGCCGGCCTGGCCATCAACCCGCTGGGCACCAAGCTCGTCGATCTGCGGGTGCAGGACAACCTGGCCACCAGCTTCGTGGTGTTGCACCCGGTGGCCAACTACGTGCGGCTGACGGTAACGTCCAACCGCGACGGTGTGCTCTTCGACGGCCAGTGGCTGGTCAACCCGTCGCAAGGTGCGGCCCTCTTTGGCAACACGCTGCCCTTCACCTTCAACACCGAAGGCACCAGCACGCTCACCATTACCGCGCGCTACGGCACGCAGGTGGCCAGCGTCACCAAGCAGATCCTCGTCTACAACTCGCCACCCAGCGTGCAACTGGTCAGCAACGGCGTGCCGGCGCAGAACGAGAACTTCGTCATCGACGCGATCCCCACCGACCGCAACGAAGCCGACCCGAGCGCGCTGTGCAACGCGATGAGCTGGGCCGTCACGGCACCCGACACAGTGGTGTCCGGCAGCGGCTGCAACCGCACCGTGCGTTTTGGTGCCAGCGGCAACCGCGAAGTGCGGGTCACCACGCAGGACCGCGAAGGCCGCCAGGCCAGCGCCATCGAGACCTACGCCGTGACGCCGCCGCCCGTGAATCCGTACCCGCGCATCGCCAGCTTCGCGGCCTATTCACGCGACGCGCTGCAGGTGGGCAACATCAACGTCGGCTGCACCAACAACGTCGTGGCCAACAACGCCCGCATCGACCTGCGCCAGGTCGGCTGCAGACCGTTGTCTGTCGGTGGCACGGACATCACGCGTTATTTTTCGCGAGTGGGCATCGAAAACCCAAGCGCTGAAGCCCTGACCTACGACTGGACCTACACCGCGTACTACCCGAACCCGGTCTTCGCCCCGCGCACGCTGACGGCACGCACCACCACGCCCAGCTACAACATGGCGCCGTTCATCTTCGGCGCCCGCGACACGGCGTACCTGTGCACGGTGGATGTGCGCGTCAATGCGCCGGAAGCGTCACGCAGCAAGACGCAGCGGGTGTGGAGCGGGCAGTGCATCAACATCGAAGACGCACCGCGCTGAAGACCGTTCCTTGCAAAAGCCCCGCGAGTCGTCGTCGCGGGGCTTTTTTCATTGGGCGTGTTGCAACGCCAAAGCCTGCGCGCGCAGGCTGGCGGCACGCGGGTGCGACACCAGGATGCGACGCGCCTGCTGCAGCAACGCATGGGCGCCCTGGCGCTCGTGCAGGGCCAGCAGGCATTCGGCCAGCACCAGCTGGGTTTCTGCCAGCCAGGGGCTGGTGGGCAGGTCGATCTTCTCGCGCAGGTCCAAGGCCCGCTGCAGGCGTGTCCTGGCCTGCGCGGGTTGCCCCGCCTGCAGCAGCAGGCGGCCCAGCGTGTGGTCCAGCAGCGCCCGGTTTTCAACATCGCGGCGGGCAAAGGTTTCGGCATCGCCCAGGCTTGCAAAGACTTGCATCGCTGCCTGCGCCTCGGCGGCTGTGGGCGCAGTGCGGGCCAATGCCGCCAGCAGTTGCAGCGGCCCTGTCAGGTCGCCAGGGGTCGCCGCAGGCGGTGCCTTCAGCGCCGCCAGCAGCGCGGCGCGGGCGCCCGCGGCATCACTCGCTGCATGGGCCAGATCAGCCCGCCGCGCGATCATCAACGCGCGTGCCGGGCCGGCCACCGGGTCGTCCGCCGCCCGTGCGTCCAGTACGGGCTGCACTTCGTCGAGCAAGGCGCGGGCTTCGGCAAATTGCGCCTGCAGGATCAGCAGCCGGCTCAGGCCCAGCCCCACACGGTGGATGACGCGCTGGCGCGCCGGTTCACCCGCCGGCCACTGCTGCAGCAGGCTGCGGTACAGGGTGTTGGCGCTGTCCAGCGCACCGCGGTTCAGGGCCAGCTCGGCGCGGACGGCAATCTCGTACGGGGCGTTGCCGGCAAATGGCCCCACGATCTGGTCGGACAGTGCAATCGCCTGCTCGATCATCGGATCGGCCTCGGCCCGCCGGCCGGCTGCGGCCAGCACGCGGCCCAGTTCGAAGCGCACCGCGCCAAGCGACAAGTTCTTCGGGCCCAGCACGGCTTCATAGACGGTCAATGCGCGGCGCAGGTACTGCTCGGCTTCCACAAACCGGCCCTGCTGGCGCAACAGGTCACCGTAGTTCTGGTAGCCGAAAGCGGCCTGGTAGCTCTTCGTACCCGTGTCTTTTTCAGCCGCAGCAATGCCTTGCAGATAGAGCTTTTCGGCGTCGTCCTCCCGCCCCATGGCTTCATGCGTGCGTGCCAGATAGAAGGCTGCGCGCGCGGGCTGCGGGCCAAGGGTGCCGCTCGCCTTCAGCTGCACCAGGGCCGGCTCCAGCTGGGCCTTGGCTTCTTCGTAACGCTGCACCTGGTACAGCACGTTGCCCATCAGCACTTGCGCCTGAGCCAGCGTCTCGGTGGGCGCGCTGCGCTGGCCTTGCAGCAGACGCAGCGCCTCAGTGGCTGCGGGCAGCGCGGCCTCAAAGTTGCCGCCGCGCGTGATCGTTTCGGCCAGGGCCAGCCTCGCGGTGGCATGGCGCAGGTCGTTCTGGCCGTGCAGCGCCTCGGCCAGCCGGGCGGCTTCTTCAAGCAGTTGCTGCGCGGCTGGGAGCAGGTCCAGTTCTTCGCTCAGGCCGCCCAGCAGCGTCAGCAGTTCCAGGCGCAATTCGGTCGGTTCCTTGTAGTCGGTCAGCAGCCGCTGGGTGCCCACTTCCAGCAGTTCCTTGCCCGTCACCTGCCAGGCTGGCGTGCCGCCTGACCCCTGGCGTGCGCTGTTGTCGAAAAGGCCCAACAGGAAACGCTTGGTGGCCACCGCGCGCTCGCCCTCGCTTCGCGCCAGCCGGGCCTGCCACAAGGTGCTGAAGAGCCCTGCGGCCAGCACCACCACCAGCAGGCCCGAACCCGTCAGCAATAGCCGCTGGCGCTGCCACAGCTTGCGCAGCCGGTAGGCCAGCGTGTCGGGCCGGGCCTGCACCGGTTGCCGCGTCAAGTGGCGCTGCAGGTCTTGGGCCAAAGCCTCGACGCTCGGGTAGCGCTCGGCGATGTCTTGCTTGAGCGCCCGGTTGAGGATCGCGTCCAGGTCGCCTCTGAGCGCCTTGGCCGAGCCCGGCTCGCGGGCGACGCTGCTGGCCAATGGCAAGGGCAGCAGCTGCACCGCGGCAAGCGCTGTTTCCAACCCGCCTGCACTCTGGCGGTTCAGGTGGTAGGGCTTGACGCCTGCCAGCAGCTCATAGGCCACCACGCCCAGGCTGTAGGTGTCGCTGGCGGTGCCGATGGCGTCGCCGCGGATCTGCTCGGGCGACGCATAGTCGGGTGTCAACACGCGGCCGACCGCTTGTGTGAGCGCTGAACCGGGCCCGGACCCCGCTTGATCGGGTGTGGGGTCCAGCAGCGTGGCGATGCCAAAGTCCAGCAGGTGCGCCTGGCCTTGGGCGTCGACAAGGATGTTCGACGGTTTCAGGTCACGGTGCACCACCAGGCGAGCATGCGCATGCGCCACGGCCTGCGCCACCTGCAGGATCAGCCCCACCCGTGCCGGCATGGCCAGCGCATGGGCCGCGGCATAGGCGTCGATGGCCAGACCGTCAATGCATTCCAGCGCCAGGTAGGGCCGGCCTTCGGCGCTGACACCGGCGTCGTACAGCCGCGCGATGTGCGGGTGCGTAAGCGACGCCAGGATGTTGCGCTCGCGGGCCATGCGCTCGGCAAGCAGGGGGTTGCTGGAGAACGCATGTGGCAGCTTCAGCGCCACCTGCCGGTGCAGCAGGCCGTCGGCCCTTTCAGCCAGCCACACCGTGGCCATGCCGCCCCGGCCAAGTTCACGCAACAGACGGTAGGGGCCGATCAGTGAGCCTGCGTCGCTGTCCGGCCCGCTGTCCCCCGTGGCGGTAGCGGCCAGCACAAAGGCCGCAGGCGTTTGCATGAAGCCGCTGCTGCCGGCCTGCGCATGCGTACCGGCACGGGTCTGCGCTTGCGAGGACGCATGCGTCTGCAACAGTGACTGCAGCAACGGCGCCAGCCGCGCCTGCGCAGGGTTCAGGGCCACCAGCCAAGGTGCGCGCGCCTCGGGCGCCAGGTCCAGCGCCACGTCCAGCAGCGCAAAGACTTCGATCCAGTCTTCGCGCGAGGGCTTGAGCACAGGCCCTGGATTCATGGCCATGTCCGGTGCCGACTCACTCCAGCGCAACTTCAGCGCAGGCAGGCGTGCAGGAAGAGCCGCGCCTTTTCCCAGTCGCGCGCCACCGTGCGCACGGCCAGGCCCAGCACGTCGGCAATCTCTTGTTCGGACATGCCGGCGAAGTAGCGCATCTCCACCACCTGCACCAGGCGGGCGTCTATGGCGGCCAGTTCCTGCAGCGATTCGTGCACGCGCAGCACTTCGTTGTCGCCGTGGTCAGGCGCGGCGGCAGCGTGCATTTCATCGTCGAGTTCTACATGCACCGCGTCGCCGCCGCGCCGTTCGCTCTGGCGGGCGCGGACCACGTCCACCACCACCGACCGCATCACCCGCGCCGCGTAGGCCATGAACTGCGAACGGTCTGCGATCAGCACCGCGCCAGACTTCTTGAACCGCAGGTAAGACTCGTGCACCAGCGATGTCGTGTCCAGCAAAGTCAGGTCGCCACTGCGGCGCACCCGGGAATGCGCCAGGCGATGCAATTCGGGGTAGAGCAGCGCGTACAACTCTCCGAGTGCGCGGCTTTCGCCTTGGCCGATGGCGTTGAGGAGGGTGGTGACCTGGCCCATGCTGTTTTTGCGCAATCCCGCGGTGGCGTGGCTTGCATTAACGCATGAACAGGCCCCTCGCCCATGGTCAAGGGGCAGTGCAAGAATGACAGCGTGACGACGCCGCCAGCCCAACCCCGCAACCCGCTGCACGGCCTGACGCTGGAAGCCATCGTCACCGCCCTGGTGGCGCAGTACGGCTGGGACGGCCTGGCCGAACGCGTGCCACTGCGCTGTTTCAGCAGCGACCCGAACGTGGCGTCAAGTCTGAAGTTGCTGCGCAAGACGCCGTGGGCGCGCGAGAAGGTGGAAAGCCTGTATCTCTTCATGCTGCGCGATGTGCAGCGTGAATTGAAACGCAGCGGGCTCAGCGGCCCCTGACCCCCGCCGCACAAGGTTCACGGGCTGGCCCGCCCGACACCCGAATGCAGCGCGCAAGGCCCTTCCGCGCTTCGGCGATCCACGGGCTGCCGGCGTCTTCATGCGCGATGCGCAGCGCCAGCGCTTGCTCGAGCGCATCGCGTGCGCGCAGCGCGTCACCCGCCAACAGCAGGGCGTGGCCTTGATGCTGGCGGGCGTCGGCATCCAGTGCCGCGAACCAGGCCGGTACTGCGAGGCCCGCGAGCCTATCGCAGGCCACAGTGGCCAGGCGCAGCGCTTCACCACTGTCGCCAAACTGCCAGTGCGAGCGCGACAGCAGCGTGTTGCGCTCGACCTCGTCGGGGCTGGGCCGCGCCGCGTTCGGGTCGCCTTGCAGCGCCACGTTGCCGACGATAGGATGTTGCGTTCCCGCGCCATGCCGTCGGTGAAGGGCGCGAATGGGGCAAGGGCAGCGTTACCCCAGCCCTGAAATCGCGAGCGCAGACAGCCAGGCGGCGCGCGCCTCGGGGTCAGGTTCAAGCGCCTTGTCGAGCAGGGTGAAGACGTCCTTCCAGTCGCGTCGGGACGCGGTCACTACCGGCGGGCCTTCCGGATTCGTGGACGCGCGGCCACGGCTTTGCCGCTACTTCACATCAGGCAGATAACGCACCGCCAGCACACCATGGATGGCGGCCAGCGCCTGCAGCACAGGGTCAGCCACCGCACTCTCCACATCCACGAGCGTGTAGGCCATTTCGCCCCGGCTCTTGTTGACCATGTTGTGGATGTTCAAGCCGGCATTCGCCATGGTGGTGGAGATCTGCCCCAGCATGTTGGGCACGTTGCTGTTGGCGATGGCCACGCGGAAGGCACTCTCGCGCGCCATGTGCACCTGCGGAAAGTTGACGGCATTGGCGATCTGGCCGTGTTCCAGGTAGTCGCGCAACTGGTCCACCACCATGACGGCGCAGTTTTCTTCGGCTTCGCGCGTGCTGGCGCCCAGGTGCGGCAGTGCGACGACCCGTGGGTTGCCGTGCAAGTCGGGGCTGGGGAAGTCACACACATAGGCGGCCAGCCTTTCGCTGTTCAGTGCGTCCACGACCGCCGAATTGCTGGCCACGCCCTCGCGGCTGAAGTTCAGCAGCACAGCGCCGGCGCGCATCAAGCCGATGTTGGCGTCGTTGACGAGGCCGCGCGTGGCTTCCACCAGCGGCACGTGCAGGCTCACGAACTGCGCGCTGCGCAGCACCTCGTTCACGCTGGCGGCGCGCTTCACCTGCGAAGGCAGGCTCCAGGCCGCGTCGACGGTGATCTCGGGGTCGTAGCCCAGCACATTCATGCCCAGCTTGATGGCAGCGTCGGCCACCAGGCAGCCGATCTTTCCAAGGCCCACGATGCCCAGCGTCTGGCCCTGCAGTTCGTAGCCGGCGAAAGACTTCTTGCCGTCTTCGACCACCTTGTCAAGGTCCTTGGCCTGCACGTCCAGCGTGGCCACGAAGTGCAGCGCCGGCGCGATCTGCCGTGCGGCCATCAGCATGCCCACCAGCACCAGTTCTTTCACCGCGTTTGCGTTGGCGCCGGGTGCATTGAAAACCGGCACGCCACGTGCGCTCATGGCAGCCACCGGAATGTTGTTGGTGCCGGCACCAGCACGGCCGATGGCGCGCACGCTGGCCGGGATGCTCATGCCGTGCAGGTCGGCACTGCGCACCAGGATCTCGGCCGGGTCGGCCACGTCCTTGCCGACGCGATACCGTTCAGCCGGCAGGCGCGACAGCCCGCTGGCCGAGATGGCGTTGAGCACCAGCACGCCCAGTCTCTGTCTTTGCGAATCAGCCATGGCTGGCCTCGAATTCCTTCATGTAGGCCACGAGCGTCTGCACACCTTCCAGCGGCATCGCGTTGTAGATCGACGCGCGCATGCCGCCCACCGAGCGGTGGCCCTTGAGCTGCACCATCTGGCGCGCTTCGGCGCCCTTCAGGAAGGCGCCGTCCAGCTTGTCATCAGTCAGCTTGAAGGGCACGTTCATCAAGCTGCGGCAGTCCATGGCGACCGGCGCGCTGTAGAACGATGTCGTGCCCAAGTAGTCGTACAAGAGCGCCGCCTTTTTGCGGTTGTGCGCTTCAATTGCCGGCAGCCCGCCCTGGTTCTTGAGCCACTTGAAGACCAGGCCGGCGATGTAGATCGCGTAGGTGGGCGGCGTGTTGTACATGCTGTCGTTGTCGGCCACCACCTTGTAGTCAAAGGCGCTGGGCGTGCAGGGCAGCGCGCCGCCCAGCAGGTCCTCGCGAACGATCACGATCGTCAGGCCGGCGGGGCCGATGTTCTTCTGCGCGCCGCCATAGATCAGGCCGTATTTCGACACATCGAACGGGCGCGACAGGATGCTGCTGCTCATGTCGGCCACCAGCGGCACGTCTGCGACATCGGGCGTGAAGTGGTACTCCACACCACCGATGGTTTCATTGCTGCAGATGTGGACGTAGGCGGCGCTCGCGTCCAGCTTCCAGGTGTCGCGCGGGGGGATCGTGGTGTAGCCGCTGTCAGCCGCACTGGCGGCCACGTTGACGCCGCCGTACTTCTTCGCTTCCTTGATCGACTTCTTGCTCCACTCACCGGTGTCGATGTAGTCGGCGCTGGCTTTGCCGCGCAACATGTTCATCGGCACGATGGCGTTTTCGGCGATGGCGCCGCCCTGCATGAAGAGCACCTTGTAGTTCGCGGGGATGGCCAACAGTTCGCGCAGCAGCGCTTCTGCCTCATTGGCGATGCTGATGAATTCCTTGCCCCGGTGGCTCATCTCCATCACGCTCATGCCGCTGCCTTGCCAGTCGAGCATTTCGTCGGCGGCGTGTTGCAGCACGCTCGAGGGCAGGGCGGCGGGGCCGGCGCTGAAGTTGAAGACGCGGGTCATGGCGAAGGCTCCAGAGAGTTTGGGGAAAGACATGGGGTCGGGGTACGGCGGGGCTGGCGAGCATACCGAAAGGGCCACGGGTGCCCGGCCGGCTATCCTCCCGCCCGATGAGCGCCGCCCGCCACGAAGCCGATTCCCGTTACGCCCACCTGCGGTTGCTGGTCACGCTGGCGCTGATGACCGTCGGCAGCGCAGGCATGTACGTGGTGGCCGTGATGCTGCCCGCGGTGCAGGCTGAATTCGGCGTCGCGCGCGCTGACGCGTCGCTGCCGTATACCGCGCTGATGATCGGCTTCGGCGTCGGCGGCATCGTGATGGGGCGACTGGCCGACCGCTACGGCGTCATGGTGCCGCTGCTCATCGGCGCGGCCAGCCTGTGCACCGGTTTCATTGCCAGCGGCTTGGCCACGGGCATCGGCAGCTTTGCGCTGGCGCAGGGCCTGTTCATTGGCCTGCTGGGCAGTTCAGCCAGCTTTGCGCCGCTGGTGGCCGACACCTCGCTGTGGTTTGTCAAGCGGCGTGGCATGGCGGTGGCGGTGTGTGCCAGTGGCAACTATGTCGCGGGTGCGATCTGGCCGCCCATCGTGCAGCAGATGGTGGCCGCTTACGGCTGGCGCCACACCTGCATCGGCATGGGGATTTTTTCGGGCTTGGTGATGGCCGGATTGGCTTTGTTGATGCGGCCGCGGCCGCCGGCTGCGGTGGCGGCTGCGCCCAAGGCTGGCGGCGTGCAGCGCGCCGTGCCATCACTGCGCCCCTTCGGCCTGAGTCTGGCGCAGGCCCAAGGCGCGTTGTGCGTGGCCGCCGTGGCCTGTTGCGTGGCGATGGCGATGCCGCAGGTGCACATCGTGGCCTACTGCGGCGACCTCGGTTACGGCGTGGCGCGTGGCGCTGAGATGTTGTCGCTGATGCTGGCCTGCGGCATCGTCAGCCGGCTCGTCAGCGGCGCGATCTGCGACCGCATTGGCGGCATCCGCACGCTGCTGCTGGGCAGCGTGCTGCAGGGCACGGCACTGCTGCTGTTTCTGCCCTTCGATGGCCTGGTCTCGCTCTACATCATCTCGGCGCTGTTCGGCCTGTTCCAGGGCGGCATCGTGCCCAGCTACGCCATCATCGTGCGCGAACACTTTCCGCCTGCGGAAGCTGGCGCGCGCGTTGGCACGGTGCTGATGTGCACGCTGCTGGGCATGGCGCTTGGCGGCTGGATGTCGGGCAAGGTCTTTGACCTGACGGGCAGCTACCACGCCGCCTTCGTCAACGGCATTGCGTGGAACCTGCTGAATGGCGGCATTGCGGCGTGGCTGTTGTGGCGCACCAAACGGCCACACCCACCACACCCACCACAGCCTCCGGGCGGCATCGGCCGCCATGCAGAGATGGCGGCCTGAAGAGTCGCCCCTGCCCGCCGGGACTGAGGGAAAACGCTGTCGCAATTCGGGACGTGGCTTGCCGAAGTGAAGGCCGGCCCGGCGTCCGATCCCGCGACACCCTGAGTCCGCACCTGGCTGCGGGTAAACCGCCTCAGCCGCAGACTTCCCAAGCGAAATCAAGAACTTGAGACGCCATGCGGCCGGTCTGCGCAAGCGGCACGGCAGTTGCAATGGAACAGGGTTCACGGGCGTCTGCGCAAGCCCAGACCTGCGTCTCAGGCCCGATCCGAACCCCAGGAGAAAACCCATGAAAGCCGCGGTGCTGCACCAGTACAACGAGTCGCTCAGCGGCGACAGCTTTGTGCACTACGAAGACGTGCCCGATCCCAAGATCGAGAGCCCCACCGATGTCATCGTGCGCATCGGTGGTGCCGGTGTGTGCCGCACGGATCTGCATGTGGTCGAAGGCATCTGGCGCAGCAAGGTCGACGTCAAATTGCCCTACATCATGGGCCACGAAAACGCCGGCTGGGTGGAAGCGGTGGGCGCTGGCGTGACCGGCGTGAAGGTTGGCGACGCGGTGATCTGCCACCCGCTCGTGACCAGCGGCCACTGCCTGGCCTGCCGACGCGGCGACGACATGCATGCCGAAGAAAGCCGCTTCCCTGGCATCAATGCCGACGGCGGTTATGCCGAGTACCTGCGCACCGGCCAGCGCTCACTCATCAAGCTGCCCAAGACGCTGGCGCCGAAAGACGTGGCGCCGTACACCGACGCCGGCCTCACCGCCTACCGCGCCGCCAAAAAGGCATCGCGCCATTTGCTGCCCGGCGAGTACGCGGTGGTCATTGGCGCCGGCGGCCTGGGCCACATCGGCATTCAGGTGCTGGCCGCTTTGTGTGCGGCCGAGATCATCGTCGTCGACCGCGGCGACATGGCGCTGCAGCTGGCCAAGGAATGCGGCGCCCACCATCTGGTGAAAGCCGACGGCCACGAACTGGACCGGGTGCTTGAGCTCACCAAGGGCAAGGGCGCTGAAGCCGTGATCGACTTCGTTGGCGAAGGCGACGCGGTGGCCAAGGGCCTGGCGATGACGCGCAATGCCGGCAGCTACTACATCGTCGGTTACGGCGGCAAGATCGAGCTGCCCACGCTCGACATGGTGACCAGCGAAAAGACCATCGTCGGCAACCTGGTCGGCACCTACCCCGAACTGGTGGAGCTGATGGCCCTGGCCGACCGCGGCCTGGTGCACCTGGCGACCAAGGAATACAAGCTGAAGGACGCGAACCAGGCCCTGCTTGACTTGCACCACGGCAAGATCAAGGGCCGTGCGGTGTTGATCCCGTGATCGGCTGATCGGCAGATCGGCAGATCGGCAGAGCACAAAAAAGAGGATCTTCATGGCGATCATTCCCGTCACGGTGCTGACCGGCTTTCTCGGCGCGGGCAAGACCACGCTGCTCAACCGCCTGTTGCGTGGGGCCGAGGGGCGGCGCTATGCGGTCATCGTCAACGAATACGGCGAGCTCGGCATTGACGGCGCGCTGGTCGTGGGTGCCGAAGAAGAGGTCTACGAGCTGAACAACGGCTGCGTCTGCTGCAAGCTGCGCGGGGACCTGATCCGTGTCGCCAGCAACCTGGTGCGCCGGCCCGGCGGCTTTGACGGCATCGTGATCGAGACCAGTGGCCTGGCCGACCCGGCGCCGGTCGTGCAGACCTTTTACTTCGACGATCTGTTGCGCCAGCACACGCGGCTCGACAGCGTGATCTGCGTCGCCGACGCACGCCACCTCACAGCCCAGTTAAGCGATGCACCCGAGGCCGGCGCGCAGCTCGCGCAGGCCGACCTGGTGCTGCTGAACAAAGCCGATCTCGCCGACGCACAGACGCTGGCCGACGCAGAGCGCGCTGTGCAGCAGCTCAACCCGACGGCAGAACTGCGGCGTTCGGTGCACGGCGACATACCGCTCGCGTCGCTGCTGGACCGCGGGGCCTTCGACATCAAACGGTTGCGCGTGCCGGCGCCCAGGCTGGGCGCTGCGCCGGCAGGGCCGCGCGCGCACGTCTACCAAAAGCCGGATGCAGGCCGCCACAGTCAGGGCCTGGCGAGCGTGGCGCTAAGCTTTGCAAGGCCCTTCGACCGCAGCCGCTTCATGGCCTGGTTGCAGCGCCTGGTGGCCGAGCGCGGCGCCGACCTGCTGCGCGCCAAGGGCATCGTCGGTTTCGAGGGCGAAGAGCGCCGCTTTGTCTTCCAGGCCGTCCACATGACGGTGGACAGCGGCCTGGACCGGGCCTGGCTGCAGGGCGAGTCACGCTCTACGCGGCTGGTCTTCATCGGGCGCGGCCTGGATGCTGACGAGATCAATGACGAGCTCACACACTGCCTGAGTGACTGCTTGACTGACATTCCTGAGGTGATGGCATGAATGCACCGCCGCTGCTCAACGCGCTGGGCGCGTCGTGGGAACTTGGCGCGCCAGTTGTCGCCGCTGCTTGGGATGTCGAAGGCGGCGCGGTCGGCTTTGCGCTCGGCGACGGCCATCTGGCCGTGTGCGACACAAAGTGGCAGCGTGGCCCGCGGGTCGAACCCAAGGCGGGCGGTGGTGTCAGCCTGGTGGCCGCCGAAGTGCCCGCGTCGCGGCCGTTGCGCGCCACTTGCCATACGGGCAGTTGCCTTTGCATCGCGTCCGATGCACGAGGCGGTTTCCTGACCGGTGGCGACGACGGGCGGGTGGTGCTGGTGCCGCGTGTCGGCGACCCGCAGGTGCTGGCGCACGAAAGCGGCGCCTGGATCACTGCGGTGGCCTGCAGCAGCTTTGGTGTGCGCGCGCACGCTTGGGGGCGGCGTGTGCAACGCTGGGCGGGTGACCGCAGCGAAGCCATCGAACTGCACGCGCCATGCACCGCGTTGTCGTTCAGCCCCGACGGACTGTCCTTGGCCATTGCGCACAGCGGCGGCGTCACGCTATGGCCCGACCAGGGCGAAGCACGACGCCTGGTCTGGAACGGTTATCACCGTGCGATCGCGTGGAGCCCCGACGGCCGATACATCGTCACTGGCATGCAGGAAAACGGCCTCCATGGCTGGCGCATCGCCGATGGTGGCGACATCGAGATGGGCGGCTACCCGGGTCAGCCGCTGTCGCTGTCATTCGCCAACGACGGACGCTACCTGGCCACCAGTGGCGGCACGCGGCCGGTGTGCTGGCGCTTTGATCCACCGGGCGGCACCGACCAACCCATTGAATGCGCGATGGCCAGCAAGACACCGGTCACTTGCGTCAGTTGCCACCCGCGGCAATCGCTGATCGCGGCCGGTTACCACAACGGCGCCGTCGTGCTGTGCCAACCGGGCAACAGCGAGGCGCTGTTCATCAAGGGCTCGGGCGGCGGTGCGGTCAACGCGCTGGCCTGGTCGGGTGATGGCAGCCGCCTCGCATTCGGCACTCAAGACGGCACGCTCGGCTGGCTGCTGCTGCCGGAAGCGTTGTTCCGCTCGCGCCAGCCCGCACCCATCAAGGAGACGATGCAATGACCCAAGACACGACCAGCAAGGACTACTTCTTCGCGCAACTCGCAACCCTGTCCGACGCGATGATCGCCGCCCACGGCAAGGACTTCGCAATGGGCGCAATGGTATTGGCCGCGCGGTTCATCGCTGAAGCCGAGGCGCGTGCGCTCGCTGCGAATCAGGCCGCGACCTCGGCGGCCAATGGGGCGGCCAATGGGGCTGCCAATGGGGTTGCCAATGGGGTTGCCAATTCCCCCGAGCCTTCACGCATCGTTTCGTCGCGAATCTCCTGAGACTGCCGGTCGTGAGGGCGGCTGTGCGCGCGCACGGCCGGTCCCTTACGACACCGGCCTGCCGCTCGCTCGCGTCAAGCTAGCGTCACGCTCGCACCACGCTCGCATCCTGCCGGCAAACACCCCCCACCCTGTTTCAAGTTGACAGCGTCGACGCTGCGCTCCTGCAGTTCGCGCGGCGCGCTCCGTTGCGGTTCAAGCAGTCTGCGGGGCGCCACAACCTTGCGCTAAAAGCCGGAGTCCCCCTTCGCGCTGGCGTCCCACGCTCGGACGCGATGACACGGCGAGTCGTCCCATAACACGACGCAGACTTGAAGCAGACCGGGCCGTCACCACCGTTTGCCCGGCAAATGCGAAGGCCATTAGGGATATGGAGCACTGGCATGCGAATCGCTATCAACCAGGCAGGGCGCGAGCCCGGCCACGTTGACAACCGAACGGACTTTCCGTCACGGCTCGAATGGCTTGACGCTTCTGTGCAACTGAACAGGACCTTAAAGGAGACTTCCATGGCTGTGGGTTTAACACTTAACAAGATCACCGCTCAAAAGGGGATCAATGTGGGCGAGGCGGCACGCCGCATTGCCGATCTCGGCTGGCAGCCGAGTTACGTGCAGGAAGCGATGACCTTCCCGACCGACTACAAGATCGGCAAGGCCCCGCGCGACCCGATGAAGCAGGTGCTGCGTTCCTACTTCCCGATGCAGGAAGAGAAGGACAACCGCGTCTACGGCGCGCTGGACGCTGCCCTGCGCGGAGACATGTTCCGCAACACCCAGCCGCGCTGGGTTGAGTGGATGAAGCTGTTCCTGGCCATCATCCCTTTCCCCGAAATATCGGCAGCGCGTTCGATGGCGATGGTCGCCCGCCTGGCCCCCGGTGAAGAACTGCGCACCGGCTTCACGATGCAGATGGTTGACGAATTCCGCCACTCCACGATTCAGATGAATCTGAAGAAGTGGTACATGGAAAACTACATCGACCCGGCTGGTTTTGATATCACCGAAGCCGCATTCGGCAAGTGCTATGCCACCACCATCGGCCGCCAGTTTGCCGAAGGTTTCCTGACCGGTGATGCCATCACGGCCGCCAACGTTTACTTGACGGTGGTGGCCGAAACCGCCTTCACCAACACCTTGTTCGTCGCGATGCCTTCAGAGGCTGCGCGCAATGGCGACTATGCGCTGTCCACCGTGTTCCTGTCGGTGCAATCTGACGAGTCACGCCACATCGGCAACGGGCACTCGCTGTTGATGTCGCTGGTCAACGACCCGAGCAACCACCTGCTGCTTGAGCGCGACCTGCGTTACGCCTTCTGGCAAAACCACGCCATTGTCGATGCAGCGATCGGCACCTTCGTCGAATACGGCACCACCGATCGCGACAAGAACAAAGAGTCCTACGCTGAACTCTGGCACCGCTGGATCTACGAAGATTACTACCGCACGTACATGCTGCCGCTTGAAAAGTACGGCGTGAAGATCCACCACGACGACGTGGCCGAAGCCTGGGACCGCATCGTCAAGAAGAACTACGTGCACAAGACGGCGCAGTTTTTCTCGGTCGGCTGGCCGGTGAATTTTTGGCGCATTGAATCGCAGAAGGACAAGGACTTCGAGTGGTTCGAGCACAAGTACCCGGGCTGGTACGCCGAGTTCGGCGATTACTGGAAGTGGTACGAACGCAAGAGCGTGCCGGGCCAGACCAACATCCTCTTTGACCAGGAGTGCGGATACGCCTACCCGCACCGCTGCTGGAGCTGCATGGTGCCGTGTCTGATCCGCGAAGACTTCTGCTATGACGAAGTCGATGGCAAGGTCTTCACCTACTGTTCTGAAGTTTGCCGCTGGACCCACAAGGTCGCCTTTGCGGCCGAGTACGAAGGCCGTGCAACCCCGGCAATGGGCCGCTTCAGCGGGCGCCGAGAATGGGAAGACTGCTACCACGGCTGGGACCTGGCCGATGCGATCAAGGACCTTGGCTTCGTGCGCTCTGATGGCAAGACGCTGATCTCGCAACCGCACCTGCGATTCGACGACAAGCACATGTGGACGCTGGACCACGTCAAGGGCTACACGCTGGGAAGTCCGTTGATCGGCTTCCGTGCGCTGACGCCCGAGGGACGTGAAGCGGCCGCGATCGAGTATCGCAAGGGCTTCAAGATCAATCCGATCTGAAGCGATCTTGAGTTTCGCAAAGCAGTTAGCGCAATTGACTTAGCGCGATTCAGCAAGCGCAATTCAGCAAGCGCTAACCAGCGCGGGTCCATCCGGGCCCGCGCTGGCACCAGGCCAACGTTGCCAAGAGGACAGTCATGTCGGAGAAGAAGGTCCACACCGTTCGCTTCGAACCGGTCGGGGTCGAGATGGAAGTTGAAGAGGGCGAATGGGTTCTCGATGCGGCGTTTCGCCAAGGCATTGCTGTACCGCACGGTTGTCGCGAAGGGCAGTGCAGCAGTTGCAAGTGCCTGCTGGTCGAAGGCGAGGTCGAAGTGGAAGACTATTCCACCTTCGCGCTGGCCGACTACGAACGCGAGACCGGACACATCCTGCTGTGCCGCAGTTATGCGTTCAGCAATATAACGGTCGAGTTGCTGAACTTTGACGAAGACTTGATGCGCCGTGCGATTGCTGTAAAGACCTACAGCGGTGTGCTCAGCAAGGTCACCGCGCTGACGCACGACACGCGCCTGCTCGAAGTCGAGTTGGAACGGCCGCTAAAGTTTTGGGCGGGCCAGTTTGTCGAAATCGGCGTGCCGAGCGCGAATGGCGGAGCGGGCGTGACGCGCTCCTATTCGATGGCGAGCACGCTGCGGACGCCAACGAGCCTGCAGTTCATCATCCGCAAGTATCCGGACGGCGCCTTTTCGTCGCTGGTTGACACGACGCTAAAACCAGGCACTGCGGTGACGATCAAAGGGCCGTTTGGCACCTGCTTCAGGCGCGAAGAACGCCCTGGGCCCATGGTGCTCGTCGGCGGCGGATCGGGTATGTCCCCACTGTGGGCAATCTTGCAAGACCACATCGAAAGTGGCGAGCAGCGGCCGATCCGGTTTTTCTACGGCGCGCGCACCCGCAAGGACCTATTCTTTCTAGACGAGTTCGCTGCCGTGGCGGCCAAGCTCGCTGACTTTGAGTTCATTCCCGTGTTGTCGCAGGCCACCGCAGAGGATGCGTGGAGCGGCGAAACCGGCTTCGTGCATGAAGCGGTCGAACGCATTCTGAATGCCCAGCAACTGAGTGGCGAACTCGACGCCTACACCTGCGGGCCGCCACCGATGGTTGACGCGGTATTGCCAGTGCTGCAGCGGCTGGGCGTCGCGCTCGACCACACCTATGTTGACAAGTTCATCCCGGCGAGCCTGGCCACGCCGAACCTCGTTCATTGACCCCCCCTAGGAGACAAGACCATGAGTAATTCCACGAGTGCCACCCCTGCCACCCCGGCTATCCCTGCCTACGTCCCAGTGAATTCGGGCGCCGCTGGCGCTGCCAAGTTCGTGGGCTCGGACAGCCGCAAATACAACTATTTCACCCCCAAGGGCCGCAAGGCCACGCATTACGAGGACATGACCCTCGACGTGCAACCCGACCCGAAGCGCTACCTGCTGCAGGACTGGATCATTGCCTTCGCCGACGGCACGCCGACCTATTCTGAAAAGTGGACTTCCGCCTTGTCGACCGACTGGCACGCCTACCGTGCGGTGGACGAAGAGTGGGAGCGCACCCACTACCAGCGCCAGTCCACCATCGTCGGCATGATCTCGCAGGCGGTTGAGAACGGGCGCCGTTCGGGCGCGCCATTGCGCTTTGACAAAGCCTGGGTCAAGGTTCTGGAAAAGCACCTGGGCGCCTACAAACACGCCGAGTTCGGGCTGGCCACGTCGCTGATGCATGCGCAGCGTTACGGCTACACGCAAATGGTGAATTCAACGATTCTCACCAACTCGTCGTACAAGTTCCGCTTCTCGCAGGACCTGACGCTGTACTTGGGCGACATCGGCCTTGACATTGCAGGTTTCGACGCCGAAGTCGGCAAGAAGCACTGGCTTGAAGACCCGATCTGGCAGCCGACGCGCCAGCTGATCGAGACCATCGGCGGCGCCGAAGACTTTCTCGAAAAGTACTTCGCCGTCAACATCGTGTTCGAGCCGCTGGTGGGCGAGCTGTTCCGCAGCGGCTTCGTGATGCAGGCCGCCGCCTCGCAGAACGACTTCATCACGCCCACCGTGGTGTCTTCGGCCGAAGGTGACTACCAGCGCAACCTGGCCAACACGGTCGAAATGCTGCACATGCTGGTCAGCGACAGCAAGCACTCGGCGCACAACACGGCGCTGTTCAACACCTGGCTCAAGAAGTATGGCGACCTGGCTGTGAATGCGGCCAAGAACCTGCAGCCGATCTGGTCGCTGCCGCACGTCAAGGTGGCGCACTTCAAGGACGCGTACGCCGCCTCGGTGGACCGCATGCAAGGCATCGCGAACCAGCTGGGGCTGAAGCTCCCCGCGTCGATCACCGCTTGACAGTCGCCTGACATTCGCGTCAGACCCCATTCACTAGGAGAACCAATATGTCAGCCCACACAGACAACATTTTCAAGGCCTTCAAGGACATCGAATTCAAGGACACCGTTTCGCACCAGTGCGGCGTGACCCTCAACGACAGCGTCGAAGCGCGCGCTATCGCCGAGCTGATGTCGCGCAAGCCCGGCATCACCGTTACCTACATGCCAGCCATGATCCGCATCGATGGTGACGGCAAGATCGAATTCAAGATGGACGAGATTGCCGAAGAGCTGGGCCGCGAGATGACGACGCACCTGTTTGAGATTTCCACCTCCACGCACTACGGGCGCATGGTGATGGTCGACGAGAACACGATGATGTTGTTTGGCGACATGAACGCTGCCATGTCTTACGTCGCTTACGCATAAGGACGGCCGCATCATGTTCAAGACCAAATCCGGTGAAGAGATCTTCATCATCGACGGGCACGTTCACAACTGGAACGCCACCAAGGCGAACCAGAAGAATGTGCATGGCGAACAGTTCATCAACTGTTTTTACGCCTACCACTCCTTCCTGAGCCCTAAGGAAAAGTTGTGGACACGCGAGAAGTTTGACCAGTACGGCGGCGATCAGCTGTACCAAGACCTGTTCGTTGATGGCCCCGACGACATGGCAATCTTTCAGCCGACCTACCTGAAGGATTTCTACGTCAACGGCTTCAACACCACTGAGCAGAACGCGGTGTTGAAGGCCAAGCATCCGAACCGCTTCATTCTGAATGGCGCGTTCGATCCACGCGATGAAGCAGAAGGCCTGGCGGCCTTTGAGGAGCTCGTAGCCACGCACAAGCTCAAGGGCGTGAAGCTCTACACCGCGGAATGGAGAGGTGCCAGCCGCGGCTACAAGCTCAGCGACCCGTGGGCCGAGAAGTACCTGGCGCTGGCTGAAAAGCTGGGCGTGAAGAACGTCCACGTTCACAAGGGCCCGACGATCCTGCCGCTGGATCGCGACGCCTTCGACGTGGCCGACATCGACATCGCCGCCACCAACTTCCAGGGTCTGAACTTCATCGTCGAACACTGCGGCCTGCCTCGTCTGGACGACTTCTGCTGGATCGCAACCCAGGAGACCAACGTCTATGGCGGTCTGGCGGTGG
>JAYSYB010000069.1:0-2373 GCA_043716775.1 Rubrivivax sp. | reverse complement strand
CCAGGCACGCAGCAGGCGCAGGCGGGAGTCGACTGAGGGGCGGGTTCGACGCAAGGGTGTTTACCGGCGGCCGGTAGCGCGTGGTGTGCGGGCGGCCGGTGACAGCGCATCCGGTCGTGGCGCTGTAATCGGCCCACACCGAGGTAGGCGGGCACGGCGGCGGCCCTTACCTGCAAGTTCGACCCGTCCGCCGTGCCTTTCACCGTGTCATGCGACAGCGGGTGCGGCGCCAGTGTTGCACCCGTAGACGAACCCGTCCAGCACACCCTCGGCAACTTACCGGGGTGCTTATGGGCGACGAGCCTGCGCGACGCTTCTTGTGCGCGCGCTGCCGTGCACCGGCGCTGGTGTGCAGCCACTGCGACCGGGGCCAGATCTATTGCGCATCGGGCTGTGCTGCGGTGGCTCGCCAGCAGTCGCAGCGTGAGGCTGGCCGGCGCTACCAGGGCAGCCTTCGCGGGCGCTTCAAGCATGCGGCGCGAACCCGGCACTGGCGCGAACGCCACGCTTTGCTGGCCGTGCCGGTGGCCCGCCCGGAGATGGCGACACCGCAATCGGTGACGCATCAGGGTTCCCCTGCGCTGTCCTCGGATGCTGTACTGACCGTCCCCTCACCAATGCCCGCCGCCGCAACACCTGCGCTGGCGTCAACCGCCCAGCCATGCACGGCCACCACCGCCAGCAGCGCGTCCTCGCCCGCTGCCACCTTGCCCCTGACCTTATCGGTATGGCGCTGCCACTGGTGCCACACGCCGTGCGCAGCGCGGGTTCGCCTGGGCTTCCTGCGCCACAGCCGGCCTGCGCGCCGTGCCAGCGCACGGGTGGAGCCCAGCCATGGCCATAGCCCCTGAACTGCGCGCGCAGATCCTGCGCCTGTACCAGGTCGAACGGTGGCGAGTGGGCACCATCGCCAGCCAGTTGCACCTGCACCGCGACACGGTGCAGCGCGTGCTCGGCCAGGCCTGCGTGATGCGTCCCGATCCCCCGCTGCGCCCCAGCCAGGTCGACCTCTACCTGCCGTTCATGCTGGCGACGCTGGCCAAGTTCCCCACGCTCACCGCCAGCCGCTTGCACGCCATGGTGCGCAGCAGAGGCTACACCGGCGGGCCCGACCACTTCCGCCACCTCGTGGCCTGCCACCGCCCGCGCCCGGCCGCCGAGGCCTACCTGCGCTTGCGCACGCTGCCGGGCGAGCAGGCGCAGGTCGACTGGGGCCATTTCGGCCACCTGATGGTGGGCCGCGCCAAGCGCCCGCTGATGGCCTTCGTGATGGTGTTGAGCTACTCGCGCCGCATCTTCCTGCGCTTCAGCTTGAACGCGCGGATGGACAGCTTCCTGCGTGGCCATGTGCTGGCCTTTGCCGCCTTCGGCGGCGTGGCCCGCGTGCTGCTGTACGACAACTTGAAGAGCGCCGTGCTCGAGCGCGTGGACCATGCCAGTGGCACGGCCACCCGCTTCAACGCCGACCTGCTGGCCTTCGCCGCCGCCCACCGCTACGAGCCGCGCCCGGTGGCGGTGGCACGCGGCAATGAGAAGGGACGGGTTGAGCGGTCGATCCGCTACATCCGCGACAACTTCTTCGCCGCCCGCAGCTTCACCGACGTGGACGACCTCAACGCACAGGCGCTGGTCTGGTGCGAGGGCGATGCCTGTGATCGGCGTTGGCCCGAGGACGACCGGCTGACCGTGCGGCAAGTGGCCCAAGCCGAGCAAGCCAGCCTGATGAAGCTGCCCGAGCACGGAAGCTGTCAAGCCAGTTGTCGCATGAGTGTGTTCAATCAAGCCGCTTTTTGATCGGTTTTTGTCTCCTTGTTTTGAGGGCTGTCTGGGTTGAGGTGCACGGCATCAATAAAGGCCCAGTCGCGGGTCTTCGTTGACCACCGCAGCGGGTTGTTTTGTCTCGCTTGTTCGTAGACTGCCGTGCGTGCTTGCAGCAGCGCTTCGTCAGTTTTCGCGTGGCGCTGTGCCGGGGTCACGAAGCTGATGGCACTGTGCCGGTGTTCCTCGTTGTACCAGTGCACCAGCTCGGTCACCCAGTGCCTGGCTTGCATCAAATCAGCAAACGGCACGAGTGGGAACTGCGGTCGGTACTTCAGGGTCTTGAACAGGGACTCAGAGTACGGGTTGTCGTTGCTCACCGCCGCGCGGCTGCGGCTGTGCGCCACGCCCAAGCGCTGCATGGTGGCCAGCATCGTCTGGCCCTTCATGGGGCTGCCGTTGTCCGAATGCACTGTGACCTGGTTGGGACGAATGCCCTGACCACAGCAGATGTCCTCCAGCAGCGCTGCGGCTTTCTCGGCGCTCTCGCAATCAAAGACCTGCCAGCCCACCACCTTGCGGCTGAAGATGTCCACGAACAGGTACAGGTAGAAG
>JAYSYB010000068.1:0-2375 GCA_043716775.1 Rubrivivax sp. | reverse complement strand
GGGCTATTCCTTCGGTCAACCGGCGCGACACAGAGTGACGGCATTCGGGCTACAGAATCTCAGCCGAAATGCCGTCAATCTGTGCCGCGCCGCTTAGCCCGACTTTGTCACTTTGCCGCTGTCTTTGGCGGTTAGAAGCTCGTAAGTCCTTGTCAGCATTGGCGCTGGGTCTCGGCGGTGAATTGTAGTGCCATAATATTTTGTAACAGGCGAGTTCAGGGCTTGCTTTTCGTGCAACATCTCTGGCATGTTCATTCGTCGCACCCAGACCCGCAATCGCGTCTCGGGCGAACCCTATGTCACCTACCGCCTGGTGCACAGCGCGCGGGTTGGCAGCACCATCAAGCAGACCACCTTGCTCAATTTAGGCAGCCACTTCGATCTGCCCCAGGCGCATTGGCCGGCGCTGGCCCGGCGCGTCGATGAATTGCTGCACGGCCAGCGCTCTATGCTGGATGTGACGTTGCCCGAGGAGGTGCAGGTCTTCGCGCAACGCTTTGCAGCCCAGATCATTGCGCGCAAGCTTGGCCAGCTAAGCCCGGGTGCAGCACCAGCAGCGCCGTCAGATCGTGCCGAGCCCGCGCCTGGCAAGGCTGGTGCCAACCCACCCAGCAACCCATCCAGCAGCCCCGCCAGTGAAGCCGGCGCGCTCGCGCGCTGGCAGGAGGTCGATCTCGAATCGCTGGAGATGGTCGACCCGCGCAGCGTGGGTGTGGAGCAAGCCGCGCTGGCGGCGATGCGCCAATGCGGCTTGGAAGACAAGCTCAGCGAGTTGGGCTTGAATCGACCGCAGATCGCCGCGGCCGTTGGCAACATCGTCGCGCGCATGGCCCAGCCCGGCAGTGAGCGGGCCACCCACGCCTGGCTGAAGGACACCTCGGCCCTGGGCGAGCTCATCGACTTCGACTTCGAGGCGATGGACATGAACCGCCTGTACCGCGCATCGGACGCGCTGTACAAGCACCGTGAGGCCTTGCAGGAGCATCTGTTCGGTGCGGCCCGCTCAATGTTCGGCCTGGGTCAGACCATCACCCTGTACGACCTGACCAACACCTACTTCGAGGGCGTGGCCGCCGGGGTGAGCAAGGCCAAGCGCGGTCACAGCAAGGAGTGCCGCAGCGACTGCCCGCTCGTCACCCTGGCCATGGCGCTGGACGCCAGCGGGTTCGTGCGGCGCGTGCAGTTCTTTGCCGGCAACGCCAGCGAGCCCGCCACGCTCAAGGGCATGCTCACTGGCCTGGACGCGGCCCCGGGGGCGACGGTGGTGATGGATGCGGGCATCGCCGCCCAGGCCAATCTGACGTGGCTGCGCGAGCAGGGCTACCACTACGTGGTCGTCTCCAAGCTGCGCGAGCGCCAGTTCGACCCGGCGCTGGCCACCGAGGTGCAATCGGCAGGCGACGTGACGATCAAGCTGCAGCGCGTGGACGGCGCGCCAGGCGAGGCGCTGCTGTACTGCCACTCACCCGCGCGCGAGGAGAAGGACCGCGCCATCGACACCGCCAAGGCCAGCGCCCTGGAGGCCGCGTTGACCAAGCTGCAGGCCGGCTTAGCCAAGCCGCGCGGCACGCAGGACGTGGCCACCATCATGCAGCGCCTGGGGCGCGCCAAGCAGCGCTTCGCGCGCGCCGCACAGCACTACGAGATCACGGTGGCCACCGACCCCGACGGCAAGCTTGTCACCGCCATCACCTGGGTCAAACGCATCAAACCCGGCAGCGCGGCAGCGCATCCGGGCGTGTACTGCCTGCGCACCACCCTGGTCGATCAGGACAACGCCACGCTGTGGCGCACCTACATCATGCTCACCGAGCTGGAGTCGGTGTTCCGCTCGCTCAAGACCGACCTGGGCCTGCGCCCGGTGTTCCACCGCATCGACCGGCGCGTCGAAGGGCATTTGTTCATCAGCGTGCTGGCGTATCACTTTGTGCACACGCTGCGCCTGCAACTCAAGGCCCACGGCATCAACGACAGCTGGAATACGCTGCGCCAAGTGCTGGCCACGCAGCGTCGGGTCACCGCCACCCTGCAGCGCCGCGATGGCCGCACCGTGCATGTGCGCAAGGCCACGCGTCCCAAGCCGCGGCACCAAACGCTGGGCACCATCCTCAAGCTCGACCCCAACCCAGGGCGCACCCACCGCGTGCTGGTCTGAGCCAGCCGATCATGCCCGCTCAACAACAGCCGGGCAAACACAAAACGTAGTGCCATACGCGCCCGGAAAGCACTCTAAGCTGTTGATTTCATTGGGGTCGGCCGGGCATGATGACAAACTCGGGCTAGGAGCCTGTCGGACTTGGGGATCGTCGGCTGCGAAACGGCCTCAGCCCGACAGGCTCCTGGTCGGCCTGGTGTCGCGCGCCCATGGCCTGGTC
>JAYSYB010000067.1:0-22224 GCA_043716775.1 Rubrivivax sp. | reverse complement strand
TGACGGTGGCGCTGCAACTGGCGGCAAAGCGTCCGGTGATCGTTCTCGCCAAGCGCGAATTGACCGAAGGCGCCACAGCCTGGGCGCAGGGCGGCATCGTCGGCGTGCTGGGCAGCGACGACAGCATTGAATCGCACGTGCGCGACACCCAGGAAGCCGGTGCCGGCATCGTGGACGAAAACGCCGCGCGCTACATCGCTGCGCACAGCGCCGCTGCGGTGCAATGGCTGGTGGATGCCGGGGTGCATTTCTCGCCCGACCCCGAAGGCCCGCTGGGCCTGCACCTGACGCGCGAAGGTGGGCACGCCGTGCGCCGCATTGCGCATGCGGCCGACGCCACCGGCAAGGCGATCCACGACGCGCTGCTGGCGCGTGCCCGCGAACACCCCAACATCTTGCTGCGCGAGCGCTGGATGGCGGTGGACCTGATCACGTCGCGCCACGTCAAGCGCACCGAGTCGCCGCATTGTTACGGCGTCTATGCGCTCGACATGGACCAGGGCCACGTGCAGACGCTGCCTGCCGCCGCCGTGGTGCTGGCCACGGGAGGCGTGGGCAAGGTCTATCGCTACACCAGCAACCCCGACACGGCTACCGGCGACGGCATCGCGATGGCTTGGCGCGCGGGCTGCCGAGTCGGCAACATGGAATTCATCCAGTTCCACCCGACCTGCCTGTACCACCCGCAGGAGCGCAGCTTTCTCATCACCGAAGCGCTGCGGGGCGAAGGCGCGTACCTGACGCTTCCCGACGGCTCACGCTTCATGCACCACCACGACGCGCGCGGTGAACTGGCGCCACGCGACATCGTCGCCCGCGCCATCGATTTCGAGATGAAGAAACACGGTTTGGACCACGTCTGGCTTGACGGCCGGCACCTGGGCGAGACCTTTCTGAAGGAACACTTCCCCACCATCCACGCGCGCTGCCTTCAACTGGGTATCGACATCGCGCGGCAACCGATCCCCGTGGTGCCGGCGGCCCACTACACCTGCGGCGGCGTGGTGACTGACCTGGACGGCCGCACCGACCTGCCGGGCCTGTACGCGGTGGGCGAGACCACCTACACCGGGCTGCACGGTGCCAACCGGCTGGCCAGCAATTCGCTGCTGGAATGTGTGGTGCTGGGCCGCAGCTGCGCCATCGCCATCGAGCGCCAAGCCGTGCGCAAGGACCCGACGCTGCCACCCTGGGACGAAAGCCAGGTCGAAGACGCCGACGAGCAGGTCGTCATCGCCCACAACTGGGACGAGTTGCGGCTGTTGATGTGGAACTACGTCGGCATCGTGCGCACCACCAAACGTCTGGAACGCGCCCTGCACCGCATCAAACTGCTGCGCGGCGAGATTGACGACTACTACGCCAACTTCCGCGTCAACCGTGACTTGCTGGAACTGCGCAACCTGGTGGTGTGCGCCGAGCTCATCGTGCGCAGCGCGTTGCGCCGACATGAAAGCCGCGGTCTGCATTACAGCCGCGACTTTCCGGACGCGCTGCCGGTGAGCTTCCCGACCGTGCTGACGCGGCCGGCGAAGAGCGGTGCCGGCCGCTGAGTCACCGGCGGGTTCACGCGCTTCAGCACATCGGACCTGCGCAACATCTGCATGAGCAGGTCTGACAAGGCGTTGCGCAGCAGAGGCTGTGCGTAGTCAGCCGCGGGCCTTCATGGCATGGCGCGCTTGCACAAAACCGCAGGCGTACTTCACGGCGTCATGCAACTGACGTTCGCTCTCGGCGCGCTCACGCTGACTCCGGTAGAAGACAAAGTCCACCTCGTGGCGGATGTAGCGCGGCGGCAGGCGGTTCAGCGCCACGCAGGCCACGTCTGCCAGCAATTCAGGGTTGTTGGCCAAGTCCGGAAACTGCCCTGCCAGGCGCGGCACAGCCTCGTACACGGCACGTTCGTTGTAATTGCGTACGGAGAAGAAATCAGCGCTCATGGTCAACCCTGCCGTCTGTCCTCAGCCCTGTGCCCTCCGCGGGTTGCCGTGGGCTTGCCCTTATATCGGCCGCCTGGCGGTGGTGCTGAAGCGCTGGCGTGGCGGGGCGTTTGAACGTCTCAGGCAGCGCCAACGTGGCGCACGAACCCTGCTTTTGGCTGCGCCACGCTGTCTGGGTTGCGCTTGACAAAGTCCAGCATGCGGTCGATGCAGCCCAGCGCCCTGGCGCGCACGGCCTCTTCAACCTGGATCTCGCCGCTGCCACTCTCCAGGCAGGCCACCACGCCTTGCAGCGCGTTCATCGCCATCCACGGGCAGTGCGCGCAGCTCTTGCAGGTGGCGCTGCTGCCGGCAGTGGGTGCTTCGATCAGCAGCTTGCCCGGCGCCAGCTGGCGCATGCGGTGCAGGATGCCGTTGTCGGTGGCGACGATGTAGCTGCTGGCGCTGCCGTTTACCACCGCGTTCAGCAACTGCGTGGTGCTGCCCACCAGGTCGGCCTGCTCGACCACGCTCTTGGGCGATTCGGGGTGGACCAGCACCAGCGCGCCGGGGTGTTCGCGGCGCAACAGGTCCAGCTCCAGGCCCTTGAATTCGTCGTGCACGATGCAGGCGCCGTTCCACAGCAGCATGTCGGCGCCGGTCTGCTCCTGGATGTAGCGGCCCAGGTGGCGGTCGGGCGCCCATAGCACCTTGTGGCCCTGGTCCTTCAGGTGACTGACGATGGCCAGCGCGCAAGAGCTCGTCACCATCCAGTCAGCGCGCGCCTTCACGGCGGCGCTGGTGTTGGCATACACCACCACCTGGCGGTCCGGGTGGGCGTCGCAGAAGGCGGCAAAGGACCCGGGCGGGCAGCCCAGGTCGAGTGAGCAGGTGGCGTCCAGGTCGGGCATCAGCACGCGCTTGTGCGGGCTCAGGATCTTGGCCGACTCGCCCATGAAGCGCACGCCGGCCACCACGAGGGTCTGCGCCGGGTGGTCGCGGCCGAAACGCGCCATCTCCAGCGAATCGGCCACCATGCCTCCGCTGGCCAGCGCCAGGTCCTGGATGTCGCCATCGACGTAGTAGTGGGCCACCAGCACCGCGCCCTGCGCCTGGAGCAAGGTGGCTGCGCGTTCACGCGTGCGCTGGCGATCGGCGGGGCTTTGCGCCGGCGGCACCTTGGCCCAGGCCTGGGCGGTGCAACTGTTGCCAGTGGCGTCCTGGCGCGTGTAATCGAAGAGGATTTGGGTCATGGTCGGGGTCCTGATGATTCAAGCCAGCGATGTGGAGCCATCAAGCGTCTATGCATCCGCCGATCAATCTGCATGCAATCCGCCTGTCAATCACCCTGCATTCTCGGTCGGTCGCAGAAAGCGGCTTGGCGGCACACCCACCGACCTCCGCACCATCGCGCTGAAGGCGCTGGCACTGGCGTAGCCAAGCTCGGCTGCGATGTGCGCCACGGGTCGCTTGCGCGCGGCCATCGACAGCGCCTTGGCCAGCAGCACCTGCTGGCGCCATTCGGCGAAAGTGGTGCCCAGTTCCAGCCGGAAAAGGCGTGCCACGGTGCGCACGCTGGCGCCGGCATCAGCGGCCCAGCCCTGCAGCGTGGAGTGGCGGGCGGGGTCGTCCAACACCGCTTCGCACAAGGCGCGCAGGCGCTTGTCGCTGGGCAAGCCCACGCCCAGCGGCACCGGGTTGGCGCGGTGCAGTTCGTCCTGCACCAGCGCCGCCAAGCAGCGTTCGCGGGCCGACGCGGCCAGCGAGTTGCCCGCTAGAGCGACAAGCTGGTCCACCAGCTCGCGCAGCAGCGGCGAAACCTCCAGCACGCGGCAGCGGGTCCAGGTGGCGGGGCTGTGCCTGGCATCCGTGTGGAGTGGCGCCGGACCGTCCTGGGCCGCTGGCAGCAGCAAGTACAGGGTCCGCAATTCGGCGTCTTCCACCACCGTCACCACATGCTCCACACCTGGCGGAATCCAGACCGCTCGCGACGGCGGCACGATGTAGGTGTGGCTGCCCGCCGTGACGCGCAGCACGCCGGTGGCGGAGTACGCCACTTGGGCCCAGGCATGGCGGTGCGGGTCGATTCGCGTGGCCGCCGCCATGTGCCGCACACGCACGCGCAGCGGGTGTTCGCCGCTGGGCGATGCGAGGTCTGAAGGGTCTACCGAGACAGCAGCTTTCTTTGGCATGATTTCGATAGAAGTTGGCCGTCTATCGTAACCAGGCCGAACGGACCCGACGTAGCCTTGCGGCATGCCTGCAATTTCCAATGCCACCACGCCGGCTCCAGCACCGGGCGCAACACCCGTGAGCGCCCGCGCCGACTTCACCGTCATCGGCCTTGTCGGCCTGGCGCACGGCACGTCGCACTTTTTCCACATGCTGCTGCCGCCGCTGTTCCCGGCCTTCATCCGCGACTTCGGTGTCAGCTATTCGCAGCTCGGACTGTTGGTGACGCTGTTCTTCGCAATTTCCGGTGTTGGCCAGGCGCTGGCGGGTTTTCTGGTCGACCGGGTGGGCGCGCGGCCGGTGCTGCTGTCGGCGCTGGGTTGTTTCGTGCTGGCGGGCCTTGCAGCATCGGCGGCGCAGGGCTTCAGTGGCCTGCTGCTGGCGGCGGCCTTGGCAGGCCTGGGCAACGCGCCGTTCCACCCGGCTGACTTCACGATCCTCAACAAGCGCGTCTCGCAACCGCGGCTCGGTCACGCATTTTCTGTACACGGCATCTCAGGCAACCTCGGTTGGGCGTTGGCGCCGCTGTTCTTGATCGGCATTTCAGAGCTGACCGGCTCGTGGCGTGTGGCCTGCGTGGCCGCCGCGCTGTGGGCTCTGGCCGTGCTGCTGGCGTTGATGTTGCGCAGCAGTGACATTGACGACCGCCACGGTGCATGGGCCCATGACCACTCGGGTGGCAGCGCAGCTGCGGCGTCGAAAGAACATCCACTGGCCTTCCTGCGCCTGCCTTCGGTGTGGTTGTGCTTTTCCTTTTTTTTCTGGGCTACCGTATCGCTGGCCGCGATCCAGAGTTTCGCCGGCCCGGCGCTGGCGGCCCTTTATGGGCTGCCGGTGGCGGCGACGGCCTTTGTGATCACCGGCTACATGCTTTGCGGTGTGATGGGCATGGTGGCCGGCGGCTTTGTGGCGGCGCGTGCGGTGCGGCTGGAACGCACCATCGGCTGGGCCATGACGGCTTCTGCGGGCCTGCTGCTCTTGGTGGCTGCCGGCGTGCTGCCGGGGGTGCTGGCGGCCGCGCTGGTGGCGCTGGCGGGGGCTGGCACAGGGCTGGCCGGGCCTTCGCGTGACATGCTCATCAAACGCGCTTCACCGCCAGGTGCCACCGGGCGCGTCTATGGCACCGTCTATTCGGGCCTTGACCTTGGCTTTGCACTCGCCGCGCCGGCCTTCGGCTGGTTGTTGGACCATGGTCACACCAGCAGCGTGTTTGCCGGCTCTGCGCTTGCACTGCTGATGGGCGTGGCGGCTGCCAGCCTCGTGGCGTTGCGCGTGCGCAGCGCGCAGGTGGCGCGGCCGGCCCCAGTGGCGCTTGCGCAGCCCACAGCGCATCGCTAGCGGGTCCGGGCGCCTTTACAAGGGGGCGTTGCACACCTAGGATCGGCCGCCGTGAATGCACCGATCCATGCACCGATCCTTGGCCGCGCTTCTGCTGCGGCCCACCCCTTCAGCGCCGTGCCAGTGGCCGGCGCCGCCGGCGCCGAATCAGCGGACGGCGCCGCCGGCGCCGTGGGCCCGATGGCGCCCTTGTATCCGCTGGCATGAAGCCGCTCAAGGACTGCAAGTACTCCGCTTTCATCAGCTACGCGCATGCCGATGACGTGGCCTGGTTCGACTGGGTCCGCCACTTCCGCTATGAACTGGACCGCGGCCTGAGCGCACTGCTGCGCGGCCTGCGCCTGCCGCCCAGCCACCTGTCCAGCGAGAACGGCCCGGTCGGCGGCATGCTGAGTGAAAAGCTGCGCCAGGCGGTGGACGATTCCTTCGCGATGATCATCGTGGTCCACGACAATTACGCGCAAAGTGAGTGGTGTCTGCGCGAGCTGGAATATTTCAAGAACCTGTTCGGCGAACAAGGCCTGCGTGAACGTCTGTATGTGGTGGCATTGTCTGAAAGCGCCATGCTGGGCGTCAGCGGCGGCACGGCCTGGCAGCAGTTGCTGCCCGGCGGTGAACAGGTGTGGATTCCTTTTTTCGACACTGCCGACCGCAACCGCCCGATCGACATCTACATGGGCCCGGGCCTCGTCGCACCGGCCTTCCGCGAACCCTTCGTCAGGTTGCGGGGTGACCTTGCCGACAAGCTGCGCGTCACTGCCAGCAGCACCGCGCCCGGGGCCGCGCGCACCGCGCCCGCCGCGCCGGTGTTGCCCGCTGCAACGGTGGCGGGCGCCCCGGCTGGGCTGACGGCCGCCGCAGCCACCGCCGCCGCCACCGCAGCGGTCCGCACCGCATCGGCCCCGGGCGTGCTGTTCGGCTTTGTGAGCCCGCTGTGTGAGCCCGCCGCGCGGGCCGCATTGGGCACGCTTAGCGCTGCGGGCCAGCCCGCGAGCATGCTGCTGCAGGACGCGGTGTTCAACGACTTCGCTGACTTCAACACCGCTGACCAGCTGGTGCTGGCATTCGACGGGTCACCGCTGCTGATGGCGGCCATCGCACCGGGTGGGCACTTGCAGTTGCAGCACCAGGCCTGGCTGCGGCGTGGCCGGCCTGCAGACCACGTGCACTGGCTGGACCTGAGCCCCGAACCCGCCGCCACCGACCCCGGGCTCGGGACTGGGCCTGCCACCCGCAGCGGTGGCAGCGCCTTTGTGGCGACCCTGGCCGTGCCGGTAATGGATGTGCGCGCCCTGGTCCAGCACCTGCACGCGCTGCGCGCCAGGCAGCCGTCGGCGGCCCCGGCAGTTTTGGCGCCGGGCGTGCGCATCTACATCGAAAGCAACCACAACGAACCCAACCTCTGGCAACCGCTGGGCGATCAGTTGCGCGTCAAGTGGGAAGCGCTGAGCCGTGAACTGTCAACCGACGGCGTCGCGCCGCTGCGCCTGCGCACGCGCGGCCTGCCGCTGGAGCAGATCGATGAGTTTCCCAATCTCGACGACGCCGACGGCGTGATCCTGCTGTGGGGCCGCAAGACATCGGACGCGCTGGTGGCGCAGATCAACAAGGTCGAAAACAAGCTTGCACCCGGGCGCGACGCGCCGCCCGGCATCGTGGCCTATCTGATGCCGCCGCAGCAGGCGACCGAACCGATTCCCGCCTGGGGCTGGAAGGTGCTGCGCTTTGACGCCACCGACGCCGAAAGCATCGACGTGCTGGAAGCCGAACGCGACGAACTCAAGCGCTTCCTGCGCCAGGTGCATGAGCGGCGCCGGCGGCGTGATGCGGGGGCCCCCGAATGAAGCCGCACGACCCCGATGCTCGCGTCCGCCTGCCGCGTGAACCGTACCCCGGCCTGCGGCCCTTCCTCGACTTTGAAGCCGCGCTGCTTTTCGGCCGTGAACGCCAGGTGCGCGAAGTCATTGAACACCTGCGCCAAACGCAGTTCGTGGCCGTGCTGGGCGGTTCAGGGTCGGGCAAGAGTAGCCTGATCCACGCGGGCGTGGTGCCCGAACTGCGCAGCCACGGCATCCCCGGCGCGGGCGATCTCTGGCTGCCCATGACCTGCATGCCCGGCACCAACGTGTCGGCTGCAGACAGCGCCGCGCGCCGCCATTCGCCCATCACGCGGCTGGCGCGCCGTTTTGCAGCTCTCTTGCGGTCACGCGGCAGCGACGCCGCCGATGCGGACCGCTGCGCCGAAATTGCCGCCGTCTTCCGCCAGGAAGCCGGCTTTGCGCGCCTGTTGGACACCTACTGCGCCGAGCTTGACGTGCCACCCGGCCCCGACCCGACTGAGGCGCGTGTGCTCTTCGTGCTGGACCAGTTTGAGGAAATCTTCCACCCCACCAACAAGGGGGTTGAAGACGCCAGGCTGCTGGTGGAACGGGTGCTCGACCACTTCTTCAACCCGCACCCGCACTGCCACGTGGTGCTGACGATGCGCAGCGAACACCTCAACGACTGCGCCACGTTTTTGGAGTTGCCCGACGCCATCAACAAGTCGTCTTACCTGGTCCGACGCCTTGACCTGGACGAACTGCGCGGTGCCATCACCGGCCCGGCACAACGTTTTCTGCGCCTGGTGGCGCGCAGCAGCGACCCCACGCACCCTTTGCCTGAGCAAGTGGTGTTTGAAGACGCGGTGCTGGAGCGCCTGCTGCACGACGTCCAGGCCATCACCCACGACCCCGACCACCTGCCGCTCTTGCAGCACCTGCTGGCGCGGCTTTGGGAAGCCGCGCTGGAACGCGAAGAGATGGACGTGGCAGTGCCGTCGTGCATCACGCTCAAGGACTTGAACCGCGCCGTGAATGCGGCTGCGCGGGGCGATGGCGGGCCGCTGGACAACAAGGTCAACACGCTGCGCGCCTGCGTTGAAAATTGGCCGGAGGCGCTGTACCAGTGGCACGACGCGGGCAAGCGCGAACAGTTCGATAACCTCTTTCGCCACCTCGCGTTCAAGGACCCCAACACGGGCCTGTATTCGCAGCAGCGCATCGACGTCGACAGCGGCGCCCAGCTGCTGGGCCCGGGCGCCGGCCGCGCCGACCTGCGCGCACTGATCGCTGAAGGTTTCCTGGGCTCGGTGGATTACCTGTTCTGGGACGACGAAGACCCGGCGCGGGTGACGTTGAAGGTGTCGCACGAATCCTTCATCCGCGGCTGGGCGCGCTTCCGCTCGTTGATCGACGCCGAGTCCGCGCACTTCGATGAGTTCTTGTCGGTGCTGCGCAAGTGCGCCGACTGGTCGATGGGCGCGCGCGCCGAGGACTACCTGCTGGAAGCCGGTGAGTTGCGGCGCTTCACCGACAGCGGTTTTGCGCAGCGCCTGCGCCAGGCCGACAAACGCATCACCTGGCGCCGCTTTCTGGCGCTGGACCGCGACGCAGCGCGGCTGGCCCGGCATGAAGGCGCGCTGGACGCGTTCTTCGCCGCGTCGCAGGCGCGCCTGGCGGATCGCCAATTGCGTGAAGGCCGGGCGCGGCGCAGCGCACGCTGGCTGGTGGTGTCCACGGTGCTTTTTGCGTTGCTGCCGACCGCGCTGTTCTCGGTGTTCGTGCAGGGCCCGACGATGCGCCGCGCCGAGTTGCTTTTTGACGCCGGCAACCGCGCGAACCGCGCCACGCTCAACACGAACCAGGCGGCGGTGGGCGATGCGGGCGGCACGCTGGATTCCTTGCTGCGCGCTGCCGAGCTGATCGAAGCGGCGCGCATCGGTCAAGGCTCCGTGCGCATGCAGCTGTCGCGCACGATGCTGCAGGGTGCCGGCGGCCTGCCGCTTTTCAGCGACCAGCGCGACTTCCTGGCCAGCGTCTTCACGCAGGCCGAGCCGCCAGTCAACGGCACGCTGCGGCAACTGATGACCAGCGCCGTCTGGCGCGCGGGTGCGCCGTCGGCCGCCAGCGGCGCTGAACCGCTGGTGCCGCCTGAACTGGTGCCGGATGCCAGCTGTGTCGGCACCGCAGGTTCTGCCGGCACGGGCGGTGCGTCAGCGCAAGCGGATGTGCGCGGCCGGCTCTTCGTCACCACAGGCCGCGCCGGCACCGACCCGCGCAGCCTGCGCGGGCTGTTCCTGCCGCTGCGGCCCAGCTTCGACCGTACGCTGGAAGTCTTCAGCGCCAATGTAGACCCCACCACTGGCGTGTGCACGCTGGGGGGCGTGGTGCTGTCGAGCCCTGAAACGCTGGACTCGCGCGTCGTCTTCGACGCCGGCATGCGCTATTTTTATTACACGGTGCAAGGGGCCAGCAACCCGGCACCTGCGCTGATCGTGCAAGAGCTGGACTGGGAACGCAGCCGCGACGGCCAAGTGCGCGCGATGCAGCGGCAGACGCTGGCCACCATCACCGACCCTGCGGCGATCGCCGCCGTGCTGCAAGCCGCCGGTGACCAGCGCGCCGCCGTGCTGCCCACGTGGCGGCTGCACGGCGGGCGCCAGGTGGCGGTGGGCGGGCGTTTTTGGCGCATTGTTGGCACGCAGGCGCAGCGTGTCGATTTGCCGCAGGACAGCCCCGACGTGCAGGCGCTGCTGCCGGCAAAAGCGGGTTCGCGCTGTCTGGATCTGACGGTTAGTTATGCAGCCATGCCGGGCTTTCGCGTTGAACACTTTGAGACCGCAGAGCACTGCTTCAGGATGGCGCGCGGTTGGCCCGCAGTGGCGACCGGTGAAGACCCATCCCGGCCCGCACGCGACGAGGTTCTGGTAGCGGTGCAAGAACGCCCCGCCCACGCTGTGACGCAGCGCGCTGCCGAAAACCCACCCGCGCCGCTGGCCGCCCTGGCGCCCTTTGCCCACGTGCCCGCCGACGAAGGCACGGCGCAGACCAGTCCGCGCTGGTTTGTCGGCACCCAAGGGCCCCTCGCGGGCTGGCTGCTGATGAAGCAGCGCGACCGCACGGGTGCCGACGGTTTTATCGGCCTGCCCTGGAGCACGTGCGCACTGTGGCGCCTGGGGCGCGAACTGCAGCCGCTGAACGCGCCGGCAGGGACGCCGCAAGCTGGTGGTTCCACGGCCTGTGCTGCACGGCCGTAGCGGGCAGCAGAACGTGGGTGTCGAAAACCAGGCTGCCCTGCGCCCCGGGGCACGCAGGCGTCTTTTCAAACTTCTGTCAGATTCATTCACGCGCATCCCTAATTCGGTTGACGCCTGTCTTGCGTGACGGCCGTAGATTTGGCGCACCGACGGGTAGGCACCCTGTTCACCCGGGCCGCAGATGAAAAGGAATGCGAATGCAGACGCCTCAAATCAGCCTCTGCAAAGTTACGGGCAGGTGGGCAGCGGTAGCCGCAGCGGCCACCACCGCCGCGTCACTGAGTGCTTGCATGACGGTGAACATCCACACCGGCGGGGCGCCAGTCACTGTGCTGCGCCACGTCGGCGTACTGCGGGTGCAGGTCGCACAAACTGAGCTGGCCGTCGTTGGCACGTTGGCAGGTGTGGGAATGGCGGCTACACCAATGGGTTGGACTGCCGGCTACACGCGTCAGCGTTGGGCCGCACTGGGCGCCGGGTGCCGAGCGGTGCTGTGGACGGAAGGCGGCGCGGACGCTGCTCTGCGCCAGGAACTTGAGCGACTCGCAGGCGTGTGCCTGCTCGCACCGTTGTCGGTGGCGGTGGCGGTTGCGCCAGCGCCGTTGCGAACCATCTCATCCCACCAGGAGAAACCTTGAAACAGACCGCCCGATTGATTCCAGCCCTGTTGGCTGGCCTGTTGGCCTCATGCGCCGTCAACCCGCCGTTGATGTTTGGCGACAACCTGACCTTCGGATTGCAGTTGGGCACCGACGCAGCGTCGGGCGGCGCCAGCGTGACCCTTGGCTACAAGCAACGCAGCGTGGCCGTGGTGCCGGTGTCGGTGCTGGACGAAGGCAACCGCGCACAGGCGCTGCGCGGCTTTAATGAAGCCGACCGTGACGCCCTGTCGGTGTTTGCGGTGTTTGAGTCAGCGGCGCCGAGCGCCGACGACCGCGTGCGAATTGGCCAGGTGTTTTCCACCGGACTGGCGGCCCAGCTGCTGACGCAGGGCTATGAGTGCCGCTTGCGGGGCCCGGGCTCCTGCGCCATACCACCAACGGTGCCGGCCACGGCAGCGTCTTCGTCGCCGCAAACCCAAGCCAAGGCGCTTGCAGCCTCGCCGGCAACAAAGGCCAGTGATGCCCAGGCCCCGGCAGCAGGGTCCGACCGCCCTTACCAGAAGCCCTTGATCTACGCCCGCACAGATGTACTCGGCTTCAGCATCGCGGGCTCATCGGCAGAACAGGGCGCTTACTTTACGCTGGGCTATTCCAGCAACAACCTCGCGCTGGTGCCGGTTTTTGCGCCCAGCGGCGGGCTGCGCGTGACGGGGCTCTTTGGCGGCATCGGCGACGTGCCCAACAGCCGCGACGCGTATTCGGTGCTGGGCCAGTTCAAGGCCGATACGCAAACCAAGTCGCTGGGCTTTGGCATCGAGCGTTACTTTGCCACCGGCATCGCGGCCCAAAATCTGGCCCAGGGGCTGCGCGCGGCCCTTGCTGCGGCTTCGGCAGCATCCGCCGCTTCTGCCCCCAAACCGTAGCCCTTTCAAGAAGGAGACATGCCATGGCAAAGAAGAGCAGCTCGCAGGCCAAGAGCAAGAAACCGCCAACCACCAGCCCAGCGCCAAGCCCAGTCAACGCCTCGACGGCCGCTTCGTTCGACGACACGGGCGATCTGGGCGACACCGGCGACATCGGCGACACGCCAGACCTGCCGGACACGCCAGCGCTTGGGGCAGCGCTCGGGTCAGCGCATGAGTCAGCGCTTGGCATGGCGCTGGGGCTGGCGCCCAGCAGTGCGGTGCCTTTCACAGCCGCCAGCGGTGACGACATCGTCGCGCAGGCACGGCGGCACCTGGGTGAAAAGTACGTGCTGGGCGCCCGCGCTCCGATGGGCAACGCCACTTGGCGCGGGCCGTGGGACTGCGCCGAGTTTGTGTCCTGGTGCGTGTTCCAGGCCAGCGGCGTGCTCTACGGCACCGAACCCCGCAACGATCCGATGCTTGCCGATGCGTTCACGGGGTTCTGGGCTCAGCAGGCTCTGGCAGGAGGTCACTTGATCAGCGTTGCCGAAGCAGCGGGCATTGCAGGCGCCGCGGTGTTGCGTCGGCCCCGTCCAGGGGCCATTGGGCACATCGTCATATCCGACGGCCAGGGCGGCACGCTGGAAGCACACAGCAGCTTGCGCGGTGTCATCGCCGATACGCTGTCGGGCCGCCGCTGGGACAGTGGCATCCTGGTCCCCGGGATCCGCTACCTGCGCGAGAGCGCGCCAGTGGCGCTTGATCCACCCCCTGCCGTGCTGCGGTTGACGCAGCCACTGACGCGTGGTGAAGCCGTTCGTGTGCTGCAGGCGCGCTTGCTGGCCCTGGGCTTGGCCGTGGGTTCGGTCGACGGCGTTTATGGCCCGCAAACGGCCCACGTCGTGCGTCGCTTCCAGGCCAGCAAGGGTCTGGTCCCCGATGGTGAGTTCGGGCCCTCCACGATGCGAGCGCTGGCACTGGCTTGAAGAGCGGTTTTGGGGGCGGTATCCGTCTCGCCCTTTGGCCGAGCAACAAGGCCGTGGCAAGGCGGCGGCTACAGTGCGGTTATGACTAAAAACACACCCGCTGTTGTTGGCCAGGCTGCCGCCCGCCCCGCCCGCCCCGCCGGCCATGCCCTGGTCGAAGCCCTGATCGCGCAAGGCATCGACACCTGCTTCGGCGTGCCGGGCGAGAGCTATCTGGCCGTGCTGGATGGCTTCTTCGAGCACCAGGATCGCATCCGGTTCATCGCCTGCCGCCAAGAGGGTGGCGCCGCATTCATGGCCGAAGCTCAGGGCAAGCTGAGTGGCCGCCCCGGCATCTGCTTCGTCACCCGCGGGCCTGGTGCCACCAACGCCAGCATCGGCGTGCACACTGCGTTCCAGGACTCGACGCCGATGATCCTGTTCATCGGCCAGGTCGCTAGCGACCAGCGCGACCGCGAAGCCTTCCAGGAAATCGACTACCGGCAGATGTTCAGCCCCGGCACCTTGGGCCTGGCGAAGTGGGTGGCCGAAGTGCAAAGCGCAGACCGCCTGCCCGAATACATCGCCCGCGCCTTCCACACCGCCATGCAGGGCCGCCCGGGTCCGGTGGTGCTGGTGCTGCCCGAAGACATGTTGACGACGCTGACCAGTGCGCCCGTGCTTCCGCGTGTGGAACCCGTGCGCGCCTGGCCCGCACCCGGCGGCCTGCGCGACTTGCGGGCGATGTTGATGGCGGCGCAGCGGCCTATCGTCATTGCCGGCGGCTCGGGTTGGGACGCCGAGGCCGCGAATGCGCTGCAACGCTTTGCCGAAAACTGGCAGTTGCCGGTGGCCTGCGCCTGGCGCTTCCAGGACACCTTCGACAACCGCCACCCGCTGTATGCGGGCGACGTCGGCATCGGCACCCACCCGAAGCTGGCGACGCGCATCCAGGGTGCCGACCTGGTCATCGCGCTGGGCGTGAGGCTGGGCGAGATGACGACCGGCGGCTACACCTTGCTGCAGGCGCCGCGGCCGCTGCAGAAGCTGGTGCACATCCACGCCGGGGCTGAAGAGTTGGGGCGTGTCTATGCGGCCGACCTGATGCTTCAATCTTCAATGGCTTGCGCGGCGAAGGCGCTGGAAGCGCTGGCTGCGCCGACAGAAGTCGCATGGACTGCGCTGGCCGCCACGGCGCGCAGCGACTATGAAGCCAACCTGGTCGCACCTCCCGTGGCGCCCTTCGACATGGCCGTGCTCATCAAGGCCCTGCAGCGCCTGCTGCCGGACAGCACGGTGTACACCAACGGTGCCGGCAACTTCAGCGGCTGGCTGCACCGCTATTGCCGCCACCCGGGCCTGCAGCACCACGGCCGCACGCAGCTGGCACCCAGCTCCGGCGCGATGGGTTACGGTCTGCCGGCCGCCGTTGGCGCGGCACTATTGCAGCCGCAACGCTGGGTTGTCAACATCGCGGGCGATGGCGACTTCCTGATGAACGGGCAGGAACTGGCGACGGCCACCGGGTATGGGGCGAAGAAGCTCTTGAGCGTGGTGGTGGACAACGGCACCTACGGCACCATCCGCATGCACCAGGAACGCGAGTATCCGGCGCGTGTCAGCGGCAGCGACCTCTACAACCCCGACTTCGCCGCACTGGCCCGTGCTTATGGCTGGCGCGGTGAATTCCTGGTTGACACGGCGGCCATCGAACCGGCCCTGGTGCGTGCCATCGAAGCCGGCACGCCAACGCTGCTGCATGTGAAGCTGGACGCCAATGTCAGCACCAGCCGCAGCACGCTGGACGCGATTCGCAGCGCTGCACATCGGCGTTAGGTCCGATCAGGCCCAGTCAGCCCCGGCGCGTGCCCAGCAACAGCAGCACGACACCGGCGCAGACCACGCCGGCTGCCGCCCACTCGCCAGCGCTGACCACCTCGCCGCCCAGCAGCACGCCCAGCACCAGGCCGATGATCGGGTTGACGAAGGTGTAGCTCGACGCCAGCGCGGCGCTCGTGCGCTGCAGCAGCACCATGTAGGCGCTGAAACCGACGATCGAGCCGGCCAGCACCAGGTAGACCCAGCTGGCCCAGGCGCGGGCGTCAGGTGCGGCAGCGGGCTGTTCACCCAGCACGGCGGACAGCGCCAGCAGCAGCAGGCCACCGGCGAGCATCTGACTGGCATAACCCGCCGCACCGGGTGCCAGTGTCAGCTGCCGCCCGCCTGGCAGCCCGTGGCGCGCCCACACGCTGCCCACCGACCAGGTCGTGCACGCCACTGCCATGGCAGCCAAGCCGCCCAGCGACGCCGAAAAACCCTGGCCGCGCGCCAGCATCAGCACGCCCACCAGGCCGAGCGCGATGCCTGCAGCCTGCGTGCGCGAAGGCCGCACGCCGTAAGGCCATTCCGCCAGCGCCACGATCGCCGGCACAACGGCAATGAAGGCCACGACGAGGCCGGAGCCGATGCTGACCTCTGCCACCGCCGTGGCGCCATAACCGCCGCCCAGCATCAGCGCACCCAGGATGGCTGCGCTCAGCCATTGGTCCCGCGTTGGCCAGCGTGCACCGCGCCAGGCCGCAAACAGGCCCAGCAGCAGGCCGGCGGCGACGAAGCGCGTGCCCATCTGGAAGAAGGGCGGGAAGCTCACCAGCGCCCACTTGATGGCGAGGTAAGTGGAACCCCAGATCAACCACGTCGCGGCCAGGCAGGCGACGATCAGGGGCTGCATGGTTGGCGCTGCGGACGATGCGGGCGATGAGGTTTTGCAGGCAAGGGCGGTGCGGGTCATGGTCTGCATCGTAGGCAAGCACATCACCGTCTTCCATGGGCAAGCAAAGGTTAGCAAATGGCCTTGCCTTGCGTTCCCTGCTTGTGCAGGGCAAAGTCCTTGCGATGCAATCACAAGCCACTCTTGACGCCTACGACGTCCGCATCCTGGCCGAACTGCAGGCCGAAGCCCGCATGACGCTGGCCGAACTGGGCCGGCGCGTGCACCTGAGCCAGCCTGCGGTGGCCGAGCGCGTGCGCAAGCTGGAAGCGGCCGGCGTCATCACCGGCTACCGCGCCAGCGTGAACCTGGCCGCGCTGGGCTACGGCATCCGCGCCATGGTGCGGGTGGGGCGCACCGACTACAGCGCCATGTCGCAATTGATCGCCCGGTTGCCCGAGATCGTCAACGCCTGGAACATCACCGGCGAAGACAGCTGGGCGCTGGAGATTGCGGTGGCCGATGTGGCCCACCTGGACGACGTGGTGTCGCAGCTGTGCCTGCTGGGGGAAACCTCCACGTCCATCATCCTGAAGACTCTGCGCGAACATCAGGCGATGTTGCCGCGCGTGAAGGAAAACGTTGCATGACCACGGACACCGCCACCTGGGAAGTGATGGACGACGCGACGCGTGCGCCCGCCGACCGCTTGCAGGCCATCGCACAACGCTGCCGCAAGCAGGTCTCCAAGCGTGCGCTCTTTGCGGCCGGTGTGGCCATGGTGCCGGTACCCGGCCTGGACTGGGTGACCGATGTCGGCCTTTTGATGAAGCTGCTGCCGCAGATCAGTGCTGAATTCGGCTTGTCGCAGGCGCAGATCGAACGCCTGGCCCCCGAGCGAAGGCTGGTGGTCTACAAGGCCATCAGCGCCGGTGGCGGGCTGCTGGTGGGCAAGGTCGTGACGCGTGAGCTGGTGTTGAAACTGGTGCAGATGGTGGGCTTGCGCCTGACCGCGCAGCAGGCCGCCAAGTACGTGCCCATTGCGGGCCAGGTGGTGTCGGCGGTGCTGACGTTCACGGCGCTGAAGCTGGTGTGCGAACAGCACATCCGGCAATGCCTGGATGTGGCGCGGCAGTTGCAGCTGTCCGCGCCTGCCAGCCCTTAGTGAACCCTTGGGCAGCCCTTGGTCGGCGGGGCCGTGCGTACAATGCAAAGCATCGTCGGGGCGTAGCGCAGCCTGGTAGCGCATCTGGTTTGGGACCAGAGGGTCGAAGGTTCGAATCCTTTCGCCCCGACCATCATGAACGGGCACCTTCTGGTGCCTTTTTCAATGCAGGCTCCTCGCAGGGCTGTCGCTTCTCAAGCCGCGCCTCTCAGCGGCGCCGGTGTGCTGGCAGCCGCAAGGCGCCGCGCCAGCACCGGGTCATGCGATTCGATCGGCGCCCCCGCCCCCTTTTCTTGCAGCCCTCGCCTTGCAGGGGCCACGGTGTCATCCAACTCTGCCGCCAGCTTCACCGCCAGCGCGTTGGCGGTGGCGATGAGCCAGGAGCCGGTGTCCTGGTCTTCGCGTGAATCCTGGTCCAGAAAATGGTCGGCGGCCTTGGCTGCGGCGTGCAGCTGGTGCGCGCGCACGCGCAGCGGCGAGATGCGCAGCAGCAGCGCCGCGTCGGCCTGCCTTTCCTTGATGCTGCGCGCCAGGCCGTCGATGTCGGCGGCCAGGTCCTCGGCCAGACCGACGGCCGATGAAATGAGCCAACTGCCGGTGTCGCGCTCGGCCTGCGCGTCCTGCGCGTTGTAGTGGTCGGCGGCGCGGGTGGTGGCGCGCAACTGGTGGGCGCGGGCGCCCAGTTGGCGCAGCAGTTGGGCTGCGTCGCCGCCTTCACTGATGCCTGAACTGACGCTTGAGCCGAGACCCGCGCTGAGGCTGGTGCGGGCAGTGGATTGCGGGTCAGACATAGTGGCCTCGGCTGGCAGTGGATCAGGGCTGATTCTGCCCACGATCGGCCGTTGCCGGGCCCCCCAGTTGGGCGCCGCCGGGCGATGCGGTTGACCAGCCGCTGCGCAGCGCGCCGGCCAAGTTGAGCATCGGCGCCACGGCATCATCGGCAGGCGTCGTTTCGCTGTCGGCCTGCGGCTGAACGATGTCGAAGTGCGGCAGCAGCGCCGCCGGGATGAAACGCGAGCGCAGCGCATACAGATGCCGGCCGCCCAGAGCCCGCTGTTGCGTGACGTGAAAACGCTGCGGCATCCACAGGCTCAGTTCATCGCGTGCGCGGGTCATGCCGACGTAAAGCAGGCGCCTTTCTTCTTCAACCTCGGCCGCGCTACCGGTGGCCAAATCGGCCGGCATGCAGCCATCGACCACGTTCAGGATGTGCACCGCATTCCATTCCTGGCCCTTGGCGGAATGCAGGGTGGACAAGATCAGGTAGTCCTCGTCGCGGTGCGGCGCGCCGGATTCGTCGCTGCTGGCCTCGGGTGGGTCGAGCGTGAGCTCGGTAACGAAGCGTTCACGGCTGCGGTGGCTGGGTGCAATGTGGGCCAGCTGGTCCAGGTCGGCCAGGCGCACGCGCGCGTCGGCGTGCAGGCGTTCCAGGTGCGGCTGGTACCACAAGATGACGCGATGCAAGTCGTCGGGCCATTGCGCGGCGTCGCTGCGCAGGTGCTGCATCAAATCCACCAGAGCGCGCCAGGGCGCCGCCGCAGCGGGCGGTGCTTTGAAGTCCGCCAGCGCGCGTGTGTGGTCCAGCAGCCGGCGCACGCTGGCCGGGCCCATGCCGGGCACCAAGCGGGCAGTGCGCAGGGCGGGCAGGGTGGCGTGCGGGTTGTCGGCCCAGCGCAGCACCGACAACACATCCTTCACATGCGCTGCTTCCATGAATTTGAGGCCACCGTATTTGACGAAGGGGATGGCGCGGCGCGTCAGCTCCAGTTCCAGCGCCATGCTGTGCGTGCCGGTGCGGAACAGCACCGCCTGGCGCATCAGCTTGCACCCGCATTCACGCTGCAGCAGCACCGCGTCGGCGACGCCGCGCGCCTGCTCGGCTTCGTCCACCACCGTGAACAAGCGCGGCTTGAGGCCGTCCGCACGGCCGGTCCACAGGTCCTTCGCAAACCGCTCTGTGGCCTGCGCAATGACGGCGTTGGAAGCCTGCAGGATCTGCGGTGTGCTGCGGTAGTTCTGCGTCAGCGTGACGACACGGGCGGGCAGGTTGAAGCGCTGCGGAAAGGCCAGGATGTGCTGCACGTCGGCGCCGCGAAAAGCGTAGATCGACTGCGCGTCGTCACCCACGGCCGTAAGGCCCCGGCCATCGGGCTTGAGCAACTGCAGGATGTCGGCCTGCAGCCGGTTGATGTCTTGCACTTCGTCCACCAGCACATGGTCGAAGCGGTCACCGATGCGTGCGGCCATGGCCGGCGTCTGCATCAGGTGCCACCAGGCCAGCAGCAGGTCGTCAAAGTCCAGCGACTGCTGCTGCAGCTTGGCTTCACCGAAGCCGGCGAACAACCGCGCCAGATCGGCCTCAAAGCCCAGGCACCACGGATAGCTGCCCTTGACCACGTCGGCCAGGGCTTGCCGCGTGTTGAGGCAGCGGGAATGGATGGCCAGGCAGGTGGGTGCCAAGGGCATGCGGTGTTCGCTTGCAGCCAGCCCGAGAGTCTGGCGAGTGTGGGCCATCAAGTCCTGCGCGTCGGCGCGGTCCAGCACGGTGAAGCCAGGCGCCAGGCCGATGCGCAGCGCTTCTTCGCGCAAGAGCCGCGCGGCCACGCTGTGGAAAGTGCCGCACCAGGGCAGCGTGGGTGGCGCGGTGCTGGGCGGCATGCCCAGCGACTGGTGCAGAAGCCGCGCCGCGCGGCGCGCCATTTCACCTGCGGCGCGGCGCGAAAAGGTCAGCAGCAACACGCGTTGCGGGTCCGCGCCTTGCTGCACCAACCACGCCAGTCGCGACGCCAGCGTCAGTGTCTTGCCACTGCCGGCGCCGGCGATGACCAACAACGGGCCAGCGGCCGGTGGATGCGTCGCGGCTTGGGTCTGTTCGGGGTTGAGCGGGAGGATGGCGAGCACAGGCGGCAAGCACGGTCGGCGGGGTGGTTGCCGTACTGTATGCGCATCCAGATCGCCATCGGCGCGCCTGGCCTGCCCGGAGGGACTCGAACCCCCGACCCCCAGCTTAGAAGGCTGGTGCTCTATCCGGTTGAGCTACGGGCAGTGAAGATGACGGATTCTAGAAGGCTGCCCTGGTGCGGCTAACGCTGCTGGTACTGCGTCTTGCCAAATAGCGCGTCGCGCGACTTGTCGTCCACCAGCGGCTTGCGCAGAGTCGCCAGCACCTCCACGCCGCGCATCACCGCAGGTCGCGCCGCGACTTCGTCGAACCAGCCGCGCAAATGCGGAAAGTCGTTCCAGTCGATGCCCTGGTTCTTCCAGCTGCGCAGCCACGGGAAGATGGCGATGTCGGCAATGCCGTACTCGCTGCCGCCGATGTACTTGGACTTGGCCAGGCGCTTGTTCATTACGCCGTACAGACGTTTGGCTTCGCTCGTGTAGCGGTCCACGGCGTAAGGAATCTTCTCGGGTGCGTAGATGCGGAAGTGGTGGGCCTGCCCCAGCATCGGGCCAACGCCGCCCATCTGGAACATCAACCATTCAAGCGCCTCGTACTTCGCGGCCACATCGGCCGGCATGAAGCGGCCGGTCTTGCCGGCCAGGTAGACCAGGATCGCGCCCGATTCAAAGAGCGAGATCGGCTTGCCATCAGGCCCGTCGGGATCGACGATGGCCGGGATCTTGTTGTTGGGGCTGATCGCCAGGAAGTCGGGCTTGAACTGGTCGCCGGCGCCGATGTCCACGGCATGCGCCCTGTAGGGCAGCCCGCATTCCTCCAGCATGATGTGAACCTTGTGGCCGTTGGGAGTGGCCCACGAATACACTTCAATCATTGCCGTTCTCCACAAGTGCGCGCCGGGTCCGGCGTGGCTGGCTCATTGGACACCAAACCATGCTCGACGGCTTGAAGCGCTTGTTCACCGGGGACACGCCCCCGGCAGATGATTGGGGTGGCATTTCGCCCTGGGCCGAATCCCGGCAGTACGCTTTTCGTGGTGTGCCCAATGAAGGCTTTGTCATCGATGGCCGGCTGGGCGCCACGCCGTGGCGCTTGGAGTGGGGCCCGTCGCAGCGGCCGTACATCCACGGCCAGGAATTGCGCATCCGCTCCGAACTTGGCTTGGGTTCGGACTTGCAACTGGTGGTGATGAATCGCGTGCTGCAAGAGCAGATGGAAAAGGACGTCTTCGAGCAATACGTCGAAGGCGTGCAGACGCGCATTGACAACCAGACGCCGCCCGAGATGCGCTGGCTCGTGATGTTCCCCAAGCTGCCGGGCAGCGAGATGCCTGAACTGCGTGAACGCTACATCGCTCTGTCCAGCGTCAAGCCCTGGCTGGTGCAGTGGCTGCAAGGGCCGTTGTCGCAGGCGGTGGCGGCGCTGAAGGTGGATGCGGCGACGCCCATCGTGCTGATGATCGGCCGCGGCCGGCTGATGCTGCGCACTGCGTTGCCGGATGCCGACGTGCTGCCGCTGCAGGCTTGGCTGCGGCTCTTCGAAGTGGCCATGCGCGAAGCGCGCCGTGTGGCCAACGAGAGCAGCGATTCGATATCCCCCAGCACCCAGCCGAGCATGTGGTCCACCAGCGCACTGCCGGGCGATGAGCGGCAGAAGTGACTGAAGCGGTGCGGCAGGGCTGCCGCACCGGGTTTAAAGCCGTCAGAGCTTCAAAACGCTAGGCCTTTGCCGGCAACACCTTGCCGAGTTCGATCTTGGCAATGGCATTGCGGTGCACCTCGTCCGGGCCGTCGGCAAAGCGCAGGGTGCGGGCGTTGGTATAGAAGTACGCCAGCGGAAAGTCCTGGCTCATGCCCGCGCCGCCGTGCACCTGCATCGCCCAGTCGATAACCTGGCAGGCCATGTTGGGCGCCACCACCTTGATCATCGCGATCTCGGCCTTCGCGCTCTTGTTGCCGGCCATGTCCATCATCCACGCTGCCTTCAGCGTCAGCAGGCGCGCCATGTCGATCTGGCAGCGCGCTTCGGCAATGCGCTCTTGGGTGACGGTCTGTTGCGCAATGGTTTTGCCGAAAGCGGTGCGGCTGACGGCGCGTTCGCACATCAATTTCAGCGCCCGCTCTGCAATGCCGATCAGCCGCATGCAGTGGTGGATGCGCCCGGGCCCGAGGCGGCCCTGGGCGATCTCGAAGCCGCGGCCTTCGCCCAGCAGCATGTCGCTGGCCGGCACGCGCACGTTGTCGAAGTTGACCTCCATATGGCCGTGCGGCGCGTCGTCGTAGCCGAACACTGTCAAGGGCCGCAGCACCGTGATGCCCGGCGTGTTTGCCGGCACCAGGATCATCGACTGCTGCGCATGGCGCGGCGCGTCGGGATCGGTCTTGCCCATCACGATATGAATTTTGCAAT
>JAYSYB010000066.1:0-7392 GCA_043716775.1 Rubrivivax sp. | reverse complement strand
AGACGACGGCACCCACCCACCACCGGAGGTTTTTGCATGCAAGTCAAGTTGAACGTGATCGTCGCCGCCACCGCCATCCTGATCGGTGGCCCCGTCTTCGCGCAAGACGTGGTCAAGATTGGCCACGTCGGCCCCACCAGCGGCGCGATCTCGCACCTGGGCAAGGACAATGAAAACGGCGCCCGCATGGCGATCGAAGAACTCAACGCCAAGGGCGTGGTCATCGGCGGCAAGAAGGTCAAGCTGGAACTGCTGACCGAAGACGACGCTGGCGACCCCAAGCAAGGCACTGCGGCCGCGCAGAAACTTGTGGACAGCAAGGTCATGGGCGTCATCGGCCACTTGAATTCGGGCACCTCGATTCCCGCTTCCAAGATCTACAGCGACGCTGGCATTCCCCAGATCAGCCCGTCGGCCACCAACCCGAAGTTCACGCGCCAGGGCTACAAGACGACGTTCCGCGTCGTTGCCGACGACGTGCATCTGGGCGGCACCCTGGGCCGCTACGCGGTCAAGGATCTGAAGGGCAAGAGCATTGCCGTCATCGACGACCGCACGGCCTACGGCCAAGGCGTTGCCGATGAGTTTGAAAAGGGCGTCAAGGCAGCAGGCGGCACCACCGTTGGCCGTGAATTCACCAACGACAAGGCGACCGACTTCACTGCCATCCTGACCAGCTTGAAGGCCAAGAAGCCGGACATCGTCTTCTTCGGCGGCATGGACGCAGTGGCCGGCCCGATGATGCGGCAGATGAAGCAACTGGGCATCGAAGCCAAGTTCATGGGCGGCGACGGCATCTGCTCGGGCGAGTTGCCCAAGCTGGCGGCGGGCACCATGGCCGACGGCCAAGTGGTGTGCGCTGAAGCCGGTGGTGTAGAAGGTGCTGCGAAGAAGTCGATGGACGACTTCAACGCAGCCTTCAAGAAGAAGTTCAACGCCGACGTGCAGGTGTATGCGCCTTATGTCTATGACTCTGTCAACGTGATGGTCGCTGCGATGGTCAAGGCCGGTTCTGCCGAGCCGGCAAAGTACCTGCCGGTGCTGGCCAAGACCGTTGGCTACAAGGGCGTGACGGGCACGATCGCCTTCGACGACAAGGGCGACATCAAGAATGGTGCGTTGACGCTTTACACCTACAAGGGTGGCAAGCGCGATCAGATCGCCGTGGTTCGTTGACCCACCCGTAGCGGCTTCGCGTTTGTCGGCAAGGAACAGTCCCCCGGACTGTTCCTGTCCCGCTCACTCCCTCCAGGCGCAAGACGCTGGCGGCCCAGCGAAGCCGGTTCCGCAGCGTCTACTTGAAGGACAACAAAAAACCCGCCTTGGCGGGTTTTTTATTGGGCCGGTGGCTGCCGTTACTTCAGCTTGATTTCCTTGTACAGCACGTGCTTGCGTGCCTTCGGATCAAACTTCAGGAATTCGAGCTTCTCGGGCGTCGTCTTCTTGTTCTTGCTCGTGGTGTAGAAATGGCCGGTGCCCGCTGTGGACTCCAGCTTGATCTTTTCGCGTCCGCCTTTGCTGGCCATGGTGCTCTCCTAGAGATTGGGGTTCAAATTTCGCCACGGGTGCGCAGGTCGGCCACGATCTGGTCGATGCCCACCTTGTCAATCAGGCGCAGCGCCGCATTGCTGATACGCAGACGCACCCAGCGGTTTTCGCTTTCAACCCAGAACCGGCGGTAGTGCAGGTTGGGCAGGAAACGCCGCTTGGTCTTGTTGTTCGCGTGCGAAACGTTGTTGCCCACCATGGGGCCCTTGCCGGTGACTTGACAGACGCGTGCCATGACGCACTCCAAAAAAAGTTCGCCACAAGAGTGGCAGAGAAATCGGTTGTTGACGGGCCCGGTCGCACGAATATGGCAGCGGTGCTCGGCAAAGCCAAAAATTATAGCGCGGTTCGCGTGCGCCCCGCTGTTCAGACCGGGTCCTGTTCCAGGAAGCGTTGCGCGTCCAGCGCCGCCATGCAGCCGGTGCCAGCACTGGTGATGGCCTGGCGGTAGATGTGGTCCTGCACGTCGCCAGCGGCAAAGATGCCGGGCACGCTGGTCATGGTGGCCATGCCGTTGAGGCCCGTCTTGGTGATGATGTAGCCGTCCTTCATATCGAGCTGGTCCTTGAAGATGTCGGTGTTGGGTTGATGGCCAATGGCGACAAAACAGCCCTTCAGCGCCAGTTCACGCGTGTTGTGGTCTTGCGTGTTGCGCAGGCGCACACCAGTCACGCCGCTGCTGTCGCCCAGCACCTCGTCCAGTGTGTGCCACAGGTGCAGCTCGATCCTGCCAGCCGCGACCTTGGCGTTGACCTTGTCGATCAAGATCGCCTCGGCGCGAAACTTGTCGCGCCGGTGCACGAGGTGCACCTTGGCTGCGATGTTGGACAGGTACAGCGCTTCTTCGACAGCCGTGTTGCCGCCACCAATCACGCACACCGTGTCGCCGCGGTAGAAGAACCCGTCGCAGGTGGCGCAGCCGCTCACCCCCTTGCCCATGAAGGCGTGCTCGCTGGGCAAGCCCAGGTACTTCGCGCTGGCGCCCGTGGCCAGGATCAATGCGTCACAGGTGTAGCTGCCGGAGTCGCCTTTGAGCGTGAAGGGCCTCTTGCTGAAATCGACCTCGTTGATGTGGTCGAACACGACTTGCGTGTTGAAGCGCTCGGCATGCTGAAGAAAACGTTGCATCAGCTCGGGGCCTTGCACGCCCGCGACGTCGGCGGGCCAGTTGTCGACGTCGGTGGTGGTCATCAGCTGGCCGCCTTGTGCGATGCCGGTGATCAGCATCGGTTGCAGGTTGGCGCGCGCCGCGTACAGCGCGGCGGTGTAGCCGGCGGGGCCGGAGCCGAGGATGAGAACGCGGGCGTGTGATGCAGGCTTGGACATGATGGAGTCTTGCTGGAATCTTGCGCTGGGGTGGAATGTGCTGTGTGCGGGCTACGCCTGATGTTCGCGCCGAACTGACACTGCAGTGGAACATCGGGATGCAACCCAGGGGCCACAAGCCCTGCTATGGGCACAATAGCGCGATTCTTGCAGATGGCGTGCCCGCGCCGTGCTGGCCGGAAGCCAATCACAACAAGAGGAGCAAGTTCGATGTCGATGCTGTCCAATCTGGACCTGATCCGCCGCGTACCGCTGTTCTCCATGCTCACCGCTGACCAGGCGCAGGCTATCGCCGACAGCGTGGTCAAGCGCCGTTTCCGGCGTGGTGAACTGGTGGTGGAGCAGGGGCGCAAGAGCAACGCGCTCTTCATCCTGCTCAACGGGCGGGCGCGGGTGCTAACGTCCGACAGCCGTGGCCGCGAGGTCATCCTGGCGGTGCTTGAATCTGGCGACTACGTGGGCGAGATGAGCCTTATCGACAACGAACCACACTCGGCCACGGTGCGGGCTGAAATCCAGACCGATATGCTGGTGTTGGCGCGCGCCGACTTTGCGCGCTGCCTGCCGGAGAACTCGACGCTGTCGTACGGCGTCATGCGTGGCTTGGTCAAGCGCCTGCGCAATGCCGACCGCCAGATTGAAAGCCTGGCGCTGTTGGACGTTTACGGCCGTGTTGCCCGCACGCTGCTGGACATGGCCGAAGAGATCGACGGCATCAAGATCATCCGCCACAAGGTCAGCCGCCAGGACATGGCCAAGGTGGTGGGCGCATCGCGTGAGATGGTCAGCCGGGTCATGAAAGACCTTGAGGACCGCGGCGTGATCGAGACGCAGGAAAACGGCTCCGTCATCATCAAGGAACGGTTGCAAAACGACTGAAATGAGTCCCCCCGAAGCGACTTCGGGGCCTTGCGCCAGAGCGCGCCGCCAGCGGCCTGGCGAAGCCGGTTCCGCTGCGGCTACTTGGCTGGCCTGGATTCATGGGGCGAGAGCGGTGGTTCGCGCCATGGGTCACTGACATCGAACGCCTTTGATCGGCCAGAATCCTGGTCATGAGTTTTCCCCTTGGTTCCCTCGGCGCTGATGGCAGCGCGGCTTTGACGGCCACGCCAGCCGGCACACCGCCGCGCTTTCGCCGCCAGGCGCTTTTGATCGTGGCTTTGCTGGCATGGCTGCTCTTGCTGCTGGCCATGGCTACCCACCACGCTGGCGATACCGCCTTCAGCACGTCCGGCACGGGTGACGCATTGCGCAACAAGGTCGGCCCGGTTGGCGCGCGGGTGTCGGACATGGTGCTCTTCCTGTTTGGCTTCTCGGGTTGGTGGCTGTTGCCGGTGGCACTGCGGGCCTGGCTGTCGGCCCTGGCCGGCACTTTGCGCTCTGAAGTTCCGGTGCCGCACGCGCCGCGCTGGATGTTCTGGTTGGGGCTGGCGCTGTTGCTGGGTGCCAGCGCGTCGCTGGAGTGGACGCGGCTGTACCGCTGGGAACCGCTGCTGCCAGGCCATGCGGGCGGCGTGCTGGGTTACGGCCTGGGCGCCTTGTCGATGCGCTGGCTGGGCTTTGCAGGCTCTGGCGTGCTTTGGATTGCCGCGCTGGTGGTGGGCCTGTCGCTGGCGCTTCGCTTCTCGTGGCTGAGCCTGGCCGATGGCATCGGTGAACGGCTGGACCGTCTGCGAGAAAACCGCCAGGACCGTCGCGAACTGCAGGAAGACAAGCGCCTCGGTGAGATGGCCACGCGCGAACGCGACCATGTCGTGGAAGAGCAGCGCACGGTCATTGAAGACCACCTGCCGCTTGTGATTGCGCCCGCCGTTGCCGACATCCCCAAGTCGCAACGTGTGGCCAAGGAAAGGCAGAAGCCGCTGTTCGCCGAACTGGCCGACACCAAGCTGCCGCAGGTTGACCTGCTCGACGCCGTGCAGGCGCGCCCAGAGAGCGTAAACGCCGAATCGCTGGAGATGACAAGCCGGCTGATCGAGAAGAAGTTGAAGGACTTCGGCGTGGATGTGCGCGTGGTGGCGGCTTCACCCGGCCCGGTGATCACGCGCTACGAGATCGAGCCCGCCACGGGCGTGAAGGGCTCGCAGATCGTGGGCCTGGCGCGCGACCTGGCGCGTTCGCTGTCGCTCGTCAGCATCCGGGTGGTGGAGGTGATTCCGGGCAAGAACTACATGGCGCTGGAGCTGCCCAACGCGCGCCGCCAGATGATCCGCTTGTCAGAGATCCTGGGCTCGGATGTCTACAACGACTCCGCCTCGATGCTGACGATGGGCCTGGGCAAGGACATCATCGGCCACCCGGTGGTGGCCGACCTGGCCAAGATGCCGCATTGCCTGGTGGCCGGCACCACCGGGTCGGGCAAGAGCGTGGGCATCAACGCGATGATCCTGAGCCTGCTCTACAAGGCCGAAGCGCGCGATGTGCGGTTGATCCTGATCGACCCGAAGATGCTTGAGATGAGCGTCTACGAAGGCATCCCGCACCTGCTGGCGCCCGTCGTCACCGACATGAAGCAGGCCGCCAACGCGCTGAACTGGTGTGTGGGCGAGATGGAGCGCCGCTACAAGTTGCTCAGCAAGCTCGGCGTGCGCAACCTGGGCGGCTACAACAAGAAGATTCTTGAGGCGACAGAACGTGGCGACAAGCTGCCCAATCCCTTCAGCCTGACACCCGACGCGCCCGAGCCGCTGGAGCGCCTGCCGCATGTGGTGGTGGTGATCGACGAACTCGCCGACTTGATGATGGTGGTGGGTAAAAAGATCGAAGAGTTGATTGCGCGCCTGGCGCAGAAGGCGCGCGCCGCCGGCATCCACCTGATCCTGGCGACCCAGCGGCCCAGCGTGGACGTGATCACGGGCCTCATCAAGGCCAACATCCCCACGCGCTTGTCCTTCCAGGTGTCGAGCAAGATCGACAGCCGCACGATCCTTGACCAGATGGGCGCCGAGGCCTTGCTGGGGCAGGGCGACATGCTCTACCTCACGCCCGGCACGGGCCTGCCGGTGCGTGTGCACGGCGCCTTTGTCAGCGACGACGAGGTGCACCGCGTTGTGGAGTATCTGCGCAGCCAAGGTGAACCAAATTATGTCGAAGGCATTCTGGAAGGTGGCGTGCTTGAAGGCGATGCTGCGGCTGAAGGCGGCGTCGCCAGCGGTGGTGGCGAGGCCGATCCCATGTACGACCAGGCGGTAGGCGTGGTGCTGCAGAATCGCCGCGCGTCGATCTCGCTGGTGCAGCGGCACTTGCGCATTGGCTACAACCGCGCGGCAAGGTTGCTTGAGCAAATGGAGCAGAGTGGCATCGTCTCGGCCATGGGCCACAGCGGCAACCGCGACATCCTGGTGCCCAAGAGAGATGAATAGGGTTCCCCCCGGAGCGGCTTCGCCGCCGCCCCCTGAGGGGGCAAAGCCAGCGGCCCGGCAGAGCCGGTTTCGCAGCGTTTGCTTGAAGACGCTAGCTGCGCTCGCGTTGGGTGCCGTATCCGGTGTCGCGCAGGCCGATGCCGTCGATACGCTGCGCGAATTTGTGCGCGATGTGAAGAGCGGGCAGGCTGCCTTCACGCAGACCGTGATTTCGGCCGACGGCACGCGCAAGAAGGTCAGCAGCGGCGACTTTGAATTTGCGCGGCCCAACCGCTTCCGCTTCAGCTACAGCAAGCCCTTTGAGCAGATCATCGTGGCTGACGGTGTCAAGGTCTGGATTTTTGACACCGACCTGAACCAGGCCAGCTCGCGAAAGCTCACGCAAGCGCTTGGCTCCACGCCAGCCGCGTTGCTGGCCGGCGCTGCGCTGGAACCTGAATTCCTGCTCTCCGCCGAGCCTGCGCGCGACGGCCTGGACTGGGCGCTGGCCACACCTCGCGCCAAGGACGGCGCCTTCCAGTCCATGCGCGTGGGCTTCAATGGCAAGCTGCTTTCAGTGGTGGAAATTGCCGACAGCTTCGGCCAGCGCTCGCGGCTCGTGTTTTCGCGTTTCGTGGCCAACCCGACGCTCGCGGCGGAACGTTTCCGCTTCGTGCCCCCGGTTGGCGCAGACGTGATCGAGCAGTAGGCTGCACGCCCCATTCGCGAACCGCGCATGACGACGCAGGACGCGCTCTTTGGCAGCGGTGACGGCAAGCCCGCAGCGCCGGCACCATCGTCAAGCAGCGTGCCGCTGGCGGAGCGCCTTCGGCCCACCACGCTGGACCAAGTCGTCGGCCAGCGCCACCTGCTGGCGGCCGGGCGGCCCTTGCGCGTGGCCTTTGACGCCGGCCGCTTGCCATCGATGATCCTCTGGGGCCCGCCCGGCGTTGGCAAGACGACCTTAGCCCGGCTGCTCGCGGCTTCCACGGGCGCGCACTTCATCGTGCTGTCGGCCGTGCTGTCGGGGGTGAAGGAAATCCGTGACGCGGTCGAGCAGGCCCAAGCCCTGCGCCGTGCTGGCCGCGCGACGGTGCTCTTTGTCGACGAGGTGCACCGCTTCAACAAATCGCAGCAGGACGCCTTTCTGCCGCACGTGGAAGCAGGCCTTTTCAGT
>JAYSYB010000065.1:0-7401 GCA_043716775.1 Rubrivivax sp. | reverse complement strand
AAAGGGCGGCGTCGGCAAGACAACCACCACGGTCAACCTGGCCGCTGGCCTGGCCCAGACCGGGCTCCGCGTCCTGCTCGTGGACCTGGACCCGCAGGGCAATGCCACGATGGGCTCTGGCATTGACAAGCGCGCGCTCGACCCGACGGTCTATGACGTGCTGCTGGAAACCACCCCCATCGCGGCTGCCCGCAGGCCCAGCCCGAAAGGGGGCTACGACGTGCTTGGGGCCAACCGCGAACTGGCGGGGGCCGAGGTAGAACTGGTGGAACTCGACCACCGCGAAAAGCGCCTGAAGCTGGCGCTGCAGGCGGTCAAGGACGATTACGACTTCGTGCTCATCGACTGCCCACCGTCGCTGAGCATGCTCACGCTCAACGGCCTGTGTGCGGCTCACGGCGTGATCGTGCCGATGCAGTGCGAATACTTCGCGCTGGAAGGCCTGTCGGACCTGGTCAACACCATCAAGCAGGTGCATGCCAACCTGAATGCCGACCTGGAGATCATCGGCCTCTTGCGCGTGATGTTCGACCCCCGCATCACGCTGCAGCAACAGGTCAGCGAACAGCTGAAGACGCACTTCGGCGACAAGGTCTTCAATACCGTGATCCCGCGCAACGTGCGGCTGGCCGAAGCGCCCAGCTACGGCCAGCCTGGCGTCACCTTCGACCCCGCCTCCAAAGGCGCGCAGGCTTTTGTCGAATTTGCCAAGGAAATGGCCGCGCGACTTGGATGAAACCTTGATGTCGCGCGTCGAGGACGCCGGCCTCAACGCCAGCGCCCCACCGCAGCAACGCTGGCTGGACGGGTGGTTGGTGCGCTACCTGCCGGGCAAGGCGCGCCGGGCACGTTGCGTCAATGCGGTGGCCATCGGCCGGCTGCCGCTCGACGACAAGCTCGCGCTGGTGGCAGAGGTCTATCGCGAAGCCGATCTGCCGATGATCTTCAGGCTGTCCCGTTTCACGCAACCGCCAAGCCTTGATGCAGAACTCAGCGCCCGCGGCTATCAGCGGGTGGACAGCACGCGGGTGATGGTGGCGGCCCAATTGCCAACAGCGGCCGTTCGGCATCTTCCCGCCGGCTGCCACTGGGCCGCGTTGAACGGCTCTGCTTTCGCCGCTGCTGTGGGTGCCCTTCGCGCTTCACCCGAGGCCCACTGCCAAAGCCACGCTCTGCGCTTGCAACACTCCCCTGTGCCGTACCAGGGCTACGTCATCCGGCGTGACGCGGACGGCACCGTGCTGGCCTGCGGCCAATTTGCGCGTGAGGCTGATCTGGTGGGGCTGTACGACGTCTTCACCCTGGAATCTGCCCGCGGCCAAGGCCTGGCAAGCCTGTTGTGTGAGCGCATGCTCTCTATTTTTGCCTTGCAGGGCGCCAAGACCGCGTACCTGCAGGTGGACTCAGACAATGGGGCTGCACTGAAGGTCTATCGCCAGCTGGGCTTTGCCGACGCTTACGGTTACCACTACCGCGAAGCACCAGCCGCCGCTTGATCTTTGCGCCGACGGCGCTTCTACAGCCCCAGGCCTTCGTCCACGCCCAGGTGCACGTTCATGGCTTGCACCGCTGCCCCACTGGCGCCCTTGCCTAGATTGTCCAGGCGTGCGGCCAGCATGACCTGGGTTGCGTTGGCAAAGACGAAGATATCCACGCGGTTGCTGTCGTTGCAGGCCTGCACATCGAAGAAGCCGCTCGCCAGCGTCTCGGGGTCGCGCAGTGGCATGACGCGGATGAAGCGCTCACCGGCATAGCGCGCTTCCAGTGCCGCGTGCACCGCGTCTGGCGTTGTGCCCAGGCTGCCCAGGTGCAAAGGCACCGTCACCGCCAGGCCCTTGTAGAAGTTGCCGACGGCGGGCATGAATATCGGCGCGGTGCTCAAACCGCCGTGCGCCATCATTTCTGGCAGGTGTTTGTGCGTGAGCGATAGCGCGTAGGGTCGCGGAGAAGTGAGCGCAGGCTCAGCCCCAGCGCGCGCAGCAGCCTCGTACTGCTCGATCATCTTCTTGCCACCGCCCGAATAACCCGAAATTGATGTCGCACTGACTGCATGCCCGGCCGGCACCAAACCCGCGTCCACGAGAGGCCGCAGCAGCAGGATGAAGGCAGTGGCATGGCAGCCCGGGTTGGCGATGCGCTTGGCGGCGCGGATGGCGTCGCGCTGGCCGGGCGCCAATTCTGGCAAGCCAAACACCCAGCCCGGCATCGTGCGGTGCGCGGTGCTGGCGTCTATCAGGCAGGTGCGCGGGTTGTTCACCAACGCTGCGGCTTCACGCGCGGCGTTGTCGGGCAGACAGAGGAAGGCGACGTCGGCGGCATTCAGCAAGCGCGCGCGCTCAGAGGCGTCCTTGCGTTGTTCGGGGGCTATGCGCAGCACTTCCACATCGCGCCGCTGCGACAGGTATTCATGGATGCGCAGGCCTGTGGTGCCTTCTTGGCCATCGACAAAAACGGTGAATGACATGGAGCCCTCGCACACAATCGCTGCAATGCAGCAAGGATAAAGGCAATGCCAGCCCCCACACGCGTCTTGATCCTGCCCGGCTGGCAGAACTCCGGCCCCGCACACTGGCAAAGCCGCTGGCAGGCGCTGCACGGCTTTGAGCGCGTCCAGCAGGCCGACTGGAACTGGCCGCGCCGCGGCGACTGGATGGCGCAGCTGGACACCGTCGTGTTGGCAGACCCACAGCCCTCCGCGCTGGTGGCGCACGGCCTCGGCTGCCATCTGGTGGCTGCGTGGGCTTCCCATACGCAGCATGCAAGCCAGATCACAGGCGCCCTGCTCGTGGCGCCGCCGGACACTGCCCGTGAGGACATGCCACCGCAGTTGTCCACCTGGCGCGCTATTCCGCGCCACAAGCTGCCCTTCCCCGCCTTGATGGTCTTCAGCGGCAATGACCCCTTCTGCGCCGTACCGCGCGCACTGTCGATGGCGGCAGACTGGGGTGCCAAAACGCAGGGCCTGGGCGACAAGGGCCACATCGATGGCGAGTCGGGCCTGGGCGATTGGCCCGAAGGCTTGGGCTGGCTGCAGTGCATCGAGCTAGGGGCGGTGGAAGCGATAGACGCAGCGGTGGAGGCCAGGCCATGAAGTCGCCCGCCGCCCGGGCCGTGGCCGTGGGCCTGGCCATTGCTCTGGCGGCCGGGCTGCTGCACTGGTGGGGCGTTGGCTTCGGGTTGTTGCTGGCGGCGATGGCGGTGGTGGGTTTCATCGCCTGGCTGTTTCCGTTCTATGGCGTGCGCCTGCTCGACGCCGCGGTGCTCTTCATCCGCGGCCTGTACTGGGCGCGCGACCAAGGCCGCTTCCACAGCTTTGGCGGCATCCCGCTCGACATCGAAGACGATGGCCGCCACGTCTGGATCGACGGCCAAGGCCTCCTGCGCGTGCTGGGCCGCAAGGAAGCCGAAGATGTGCTGGCCGCGCGCCTGTCGGGCCAGTGGCGGCGTGACGACCGCGGCGTGCTGATGCTGCGCGCCGACAGCGTCGTGCAGTACCTGGCCCAGATGCCCGAACGCACAGACCCCCGGGTGCAGAAATTCCGCCGTTACCTCGAGCGCGAAGTGCTTTATCCCGCCAGCCAGCGCCGCCGCCGCGGCGGCAACCCGGCTTGATGCGCGGGATAGGTGACCACGCGGCTCGGACACAATCCGCTCATGGTCACCAAAAAACCCAAGGGCCTGGGCCTCGGCCTTGAAGCCTTGCTAGGCCCCAAAGTCAGCGAAGGCCCGGCCGGCGGCGACGGCCTGCCCACCACGCTGAACCTGAGCGCACTGCGCCCTGGCAAGTACCAGCCGCGCACGCGCATGGACGAAGGCTCGTTGTACGAGCTGGCCGAGAGCATCAAGAGCCAAGGCCTGATGCAGCCGATCCTGGTGCGACCGGTGGACGGCGGTGGCTACGAGATCATCGCCGGCGAACGCCGCTTCCGCGCCGCCAGGTTGGCGGGGCTGGACAGCGTGCCGGTGCTGGTCAAGCCTGTGGCCGACGAAGCCGCAGCCGTGATGGCGCTGATCGAAAACATCCAGCGCGAAGACTTGAACCCGCTGGAAGAAGCGCAAGGCCTGCAGCGCCTGGTGAGTGAATTCAGGCTCACGCACGAACAAGCCGCGCAGGCGGTGGGCCGGTCGCGCAGTGCGGCCAGCAATTTGCTGCGGCTCTTGAACCTGGCGGACCCGGTGCAGCAGATGCTGCTGGCCGGCGACCTGGACATGGGCCATGCGCGCGCGCTGCTGGCTTTGCCGGCGGCCGAACAAGTGATGGCCGCGCAGCAGATCACGGCCAAAAAGCTCAGCGTGCGCGAAGCGGAACGGCTCGTGGCACGTGCGGGCCGCGATGACGGCACGCCGGCAAATCCCAACACGAAACCCAAGGCCAAACCGCGTGATCTGGTGCGGCTGGAAGAGAGACTCTCGGACGTGCTCACCGCAGCGGTGGACATCCGCATCAAGCGCCGCACATCACGCGGTGAAGCCGGTGAGTTGGCGATTGCCTTCGGTTCGCTTGAAGAGCTCAACGGCCTGCTGGAAAAACTGGGCGCGGGCGATACCTGAGGCTGACCTCAGGGTTTCACGACCGCAGCTCCCGCCACACGCCGACGCTGCACGCCCAGCCACAACAATGCCGACAGCACCAGCGCGATCGGCACCAGCGACCCCACATTCAGCCAAGTCCAGCCCTGCGTGGTGATAAGCGCACCGGACGAAAAAGAACTCAGCGCCATGGTCCAGAACACGCACGTGTCCATCATGCCCTGGGCGCGGTTCTTCTCTTCGGGCCGGTAGTTCTGCGTCAGCAAGGTGCTGCCACCGGTGTAGAGAAAATTCCAGCCCACGCCCAGCGCAAACAGCGCCACCAGAAACTGCATCAGGTCCACCCCGCTCAGCGCCACCGCGACGCACACGATGTTGAGCAAGGCACCGACCGTCATCACGGGCAAGGCGCCAAAGCGCTTGATCAGGTGGCCGGTGAAGAAGCTCGGCACAAACATGCCCAGCACATGCCATTCCAGCACCAGCGCGGCGCTGTCGAAAGGGTGTTTGCATTGCTGCATGGCGATAGGTGTGGCGGCCATCAGAAGGTTCATCACACCGTAGCCCAGAGCCGCCGCGATGATGGCCACCACGAAGGCGGGCTGCCGGGCCAGTTCAGAAGCCGTCCTGCCCTTGGCGGCGCCAGGCAGCGGCTGCAAGTGCGCGGGAAAGCGGATGCACGACATGACGCCCAGGCTCACCAGCGCAACGCCCACCAGCGCCAGATAGGCGCCCGCAAAGGGCACCGCCAACCAGCCGCGCGTGGCGCTAGCCAGATTGGGCCCAATAAAGGCACCCGCCACACCTCCGGCCAGCACCCAGGACAAGGCTCGTTCCTTGAACGCGGGCTGCACCAGTTCAGCCCCCGCAAAGCGATACAGCGCGCCGTTGGCGCTGTAGAAACCCGCGCACAGCGTGGACGCCACCAGCAACCAGAAGCTGCCGATGCTGACGGCCAGCGCGCACATCGCGGCTGACACCATGGCCACAGCCAAGCCCACCTGGAACGACTTCTTGCGTCCCACACGGGCCTGCAGCCGGGCCACCGGCATGGCCGACAACGCGGCGCCCACCACATAACCCGTGACGGGCAAGGTGGCCATCCAGCCCAGCGGCGCCAACGACAAACCGACCAAGCCGTTGATGGCGATGAAGGTCACGTTGTTGGTCAGGAAGAGCGCTTGACAGACAGCAAGCAACAGCAGGTGTGGATTCATGGCGGGCAGTTTCTCACCGGACTTGCACGGCAGGAACCATTCGCGGGAACGAGCGCCACATCGCGGTGCAGCAACGGCGTCAGCCGCACGGGATGCTTGCGCGTTGAGCATGCAGCACAAGGCACGGGGCTTGCAAAGTGCAGGCCATGAATGCTTGTGGCAAGCTGTGAGGGACCGCACGGCAGCAAGGCTTGATCGAAACTAGACGGTCTTCAGGCTGTTCATCAAGTGCTCATGCGGCGCAGAATGAACGATGCTGGTATCACATCGCTGTCGCTGATGCCCATCCAACACCGCAGTGACAGTTGGAATTGCATTCAGTCAAGCAGCCGGAAAGCTCTGATGGAGCCTGGGCCCGTACAGCCGGGACTCCATCAGAACTTCCCAGGCGCGGTCAGGGGCAGGGTTGTCCTCCCCACCTCGCGCTGGAGCCCTTTGCCGGAGGCACCACGCATGGATGTGATCAGCAACTTTGCAGCGCGATTCGAGCGCACACGCGAAGAAGAAATCTCGCTCGAGGACTACCTCGCCGAATGCAAACGAAACCCCCTGGCCTACGCCACGGCCGCTGAGCGCATGCTGCGCGCCATTGGCGACCCGGCTACGGTGGACACGCGCAATGACCCGCGCCTGTCGCGGCTGTTTGCCAACAAGGTCATCAAGGTCTACCCGGCCTTTGCCGAGTTCTACGGCATGGAAGACGCCATCGAACAGGTGGTCTCGTACTTCCGCCACGCCGCGCAGGGCCTGGAAGAAAAGAAACAGATCCTCTACCTGCTGGGCCCCGTGGGCGGCGGCAAGAGTTCGATTGCAGAACGACTCAAGCAGTTGATGCAGGACGTGCCCTTCTACGCCATCAAGGGCAGCCCTGTGAACGAGTCACCGCTGGGTCTGTTTGACACCGCGGAAGACGGCCCGATCCTTGAAAGCGAATATGGCATTCCGCGCCGCTACCTAAACCGCATCCTCTCGCCATGGGCAGTGAAGCGGTTGGAAGAGTTTGGTGGCGACATCCGCAAGTTCAAGGTCGTCAAGCGCCACCCCAGCATTCTCAAGCAGGTGGGCATCAGCAAGACCGAGCCCGGTGACGAGAACAACCAGGACATTTCCAGCCTGGTGGGCAAGGTCGATATCCGCAAGCTCGAGAGCTTTTCGCAGGACGACCCCGACGCCTACAGCTACAGCGGTGGCCTGTGCCTGGCCAACCAGGGTCTGCTGGAATTCGTGGAAATGTTCAAGGCGCCGATCAAGGTGCTGCACCCGCTGCTGACTGCCACGCAAGAAGGCAACTTCAAGGGCACCGAGGGTTTTGGTGCAATTCCCTTCGACGGCATCGTGCTGGCGCATAGCAACGAAAGTGAGTGGAAGGCGTTTCGCAACAACAAGAACAACGAGGCCTTCCTCGACCGCATCTACATCGTCAAGGTGCCCTACTGCCTGCGTGTGACGGAGGAGATCGGCATTTATGAAAAGCTGATCCGCAATTCCTCGCTCAAGGACGCGGTCTGCGCGCCGGGCACGCTGCGCATGATGGCGCAGTTCTCGGTGCTGACGAGGCTGAAGGAGCCGGAGAATTCGAGCATCTTCTCCAAGATGCAGATCCACGACGGCGAGAACCTGAAGGACACGGACCCCAAGGCCAAGAGCTTCCAGG
>JAYSYB010000064.1:0-7402 GCA_043716775.1 Rubrivivax sp. | reverse complement strand
GTGCCGCCTCGCACACCGCATCAAAATCAACGCCAGGCCGGCGCAACAGGTCGGCCAGGGCATATTCGTGCTCCAGCGCCTTGCCAAACAGGCGCTCGGCATCCGCGGCAGGCAGGGTCGCCGGGCGCACCCACGTCGCTCGCAAGCGCTGCGCTTCACGCGCCAAACGTTCACGCTTCAGGCTAAAGGCGGCCCAGCGGCAGTCGTCCACCAACCCCAGATCGCGACCGGCTTCGGTCAGTCGCAAATCGGCGTTGTCTTCGCGCAGCTGCAATCGGTATTCGGCACGGCTCGTGAACATGCGGTAGGGCTCGGTGACGCCTTTGTTGACGAGGTCGTCCACCAACACGCCCAGGTAGGCCTGGTCGCGACGCGGCAGCCAGGCCGGGCGACCCTTAACCCGCAGTGCCGCGTTGACGCCAGCGTGCAGTCCTTGCGCCGCCGCCTCTTCATAGCCTGTGGTGCCGTTGATCTGCCCGGCGAAGTACAGGCCGGAGATGGCGCGCGTCTCAAAACTCGGGCGCAGTCCGCGCGGGTCGAAGAAGTCGTATTCGATGGCGTAGCCGGGTCGCAGGATGTGCGCCCGCTCCAGGCCGCACATGGATTGCACGGCCGCGATCTGCACGTCAAAGGGCAGGGACGTGGAAATGCCGTTGGGGTAGAACTCGTGCGTCGTCAGACCTTCGGGCTCCAAAAAAACCTGGTGCGAATCCTTGTCAGCAAACCGGTTGACCTTGTCCTCAATGCTCGGGCAATAGCGCGGGCCGATCCCGTCGATGACGCCCGTGAACATGGGGCTGCGGTCAAACCCGCTGCGAACGATCTCGTGCGTGCGCGCGTTGGTGTGCGTGACCCAGCAAGGCACTTGGCGGGGGTGGCTGTCTGCCGTGCCCAGAAAGCTGAACACCGGCACCGGGTCCAGATCACCGGGCTGCATTTCCAGTTTCGAGAAGTCAATCGACCGCCCATCGATGCGCGGCGGCGTGCCCGTCTTCAGCCGCCCCTGCGGCAACTTCATGTCCTTCAGCCGCGCCGAAAGGCTCAGCGCCGGCGGGTCGCCCGCGCGGCCGGCGCTGTAGTTCTGCAGGCCAACATGGATGCGCCCGTCCAGAAAAGTGCCAGCCGTCAGCACCACCGCCAGGGCGCGGAAGTGGACACCGGCCTGCGTCACCGCACCCACAACTCTGTCGCCATCCAGCATCAAGTCGTCCACAGCCTGTTGAAAAAGCCACAGCTTGGGCTGGTTCTCCAGACGCCGACGGATGGCCGCGCGGTACAGCACACGGTCCGCCTGCGCGCGGGTGGCCCGTACGGCAGGGCCTTTGCTGCTGTTGAGGATACGAAACTGGATGCCGGCTTCGTCGGTGGCCTCCGCCATCACGCCGCCGAGGGCGTCGATCTCCTTGACCAGATGACCTTTGCCGATACCACCGATGCTGGGGTTGCAGCTCATCTGCCCCAGGGTTTCGATGCTGTGCGTCAGCAGCAGTGTGCTGCAGCCCATGCGCGCCGAAGCCAGCGCAGCTTCAGTGCCTGCATGGCCGCCGCCGACAACAATGACGTCAAAGATTTTGGGGTGCAGCATGGTGGTCGCGATTCTACGGAGCCCACCCTCTCGGCGCCGAAGCGGATGGGCGTCAACGGAACTGCCGTCCGGCTGCAACGCTTGATGCAACGCCTAGTGCAACGCCTAGTGCAACGCCTGATGCACCGTACCCCTGTGGGAATCGTCAATGTTTGTGCACACTTCTCTCAAAAGCATTCATGTCAGGATAGAACTGTTCGTCGCCCAAGCACAAGATGAAAAAAGCACCACTCGCAAGGGATGGCGCAAAGCACATGATCGCAAGAGGGACGGCGTTTCGTGTGCAGAGAGCCCAGACCGTGATCACGAACTCGGCCAGGGCGCAAAACTGGACAGCAACACGCCGCCAGGGTCTGCATTGCAGCACCGCATGCCCCCTGACGAACCTACACACGCCTGTAGTGCCACGACCCGGCCGCATGATGCTAGAAAATCGCAAAACTGCTACGCAGCAGCGCTGACTCGAGATGCCAGAAGACCACCCCTGGATCCGACATTCGCGTCAATTTCAGCGGTGGGCCTGCAGTCAAGCTTGCGCCCGTCCCGGGCTGAAGCGACGATCGTGCAGACGATCCCCAGCCAGGGAAGCTGATCCAACACCGTGTTCAGGTTGACGGTTTGCCCAGAAGGTCGAGCGGCAGGGGGCCTGCATCCATGACCTGGAGATTAGTGATGATCGAATTGGGGTCTGCCGAAATCAGCCCACCCGGGCGAAGTTCCACCCATTCCCATGCTGGGCTGCCGGGGTCGTCATTGAACGCACCCACCCAAACGGTGCTGCCCACGTACGGTTTGGTGCCACGGCTTTAGCCATGAATGTGCGTGCTCACATGCAAGAACGAAGGCCAACCGTCACCCGGTTGTGGCGGGAGCCAACCGCACCGGCAGCTCCATGGCCTTGCACATGCCTGCGGGGTGACATTTCTTGCTGGGTGTCGATCACGAAGAGGCCTTGCCCGCCGAAGACTCGGCCCTGACGTGGCTGCTTGCTGAGCTGCAGTTTTTGGCGGTATATGCGCTGGAGACAGCGGTGCGGGTGCTGCTACCCGAGACCACGCCGCTGTCGCCACAAGCGCAGCTGGCCACGTGCAAACGCGAAGTGCTGCGGTGGACGCGTGAGGGCAAGTCGGCCTGGGCCGTGGCGCGAATCCTGGCGATGAGCGAACACACCGTCAACTACCACCTGCGCAACACGATGCGCAAACTGGGCGTATCCAGCAAACACATTGCGATCCTGAAGGCCACGTCCTTCGGCGTGATCTGCGTTGAAAGCAGCGCCAGCCACGCTTGTCAAGCTACAAAGGCATGCAGCTACACAAGTGCATGGCGTCTTGTTGAAATGCTTTGAGCGGCCCGGAACAGACCCTTCAACAGGGGTTCGGCATGAACAGCAGCAGTTTTCCGCGTGGTGGATGGCGTGCAATCCTTGAGTTCTTGTTCGGCGGCGCCTGACGTCCTTCAAGCAAGCAGCGCGGTGCTCACTTCAGCGCCGCACTGCGCAGCACACGTGTGACATAGGCCAACGCCGCCAGCGCCAGCAGCACGCAGACGAGTGTGGCGGTGGTCACGTCAACCCACGCCAGGTCTTCGCCCTTGAGAACGCGCCCCATCAACGTGGTTTGTGCCAACGCCGGCACCCACAGGTGCCAGGGCGCGGTGCCTTCCTGATTGAACACCGTCACCAGGGGCAGCATCGACACCGCCAGCAGCAGCACCGTGGTGTTGGCCTGAGCTTCCTTGAAGGTCTTGCAGCGGATGGCAATCGCCATCAGCAATGCGGCCAGTGCGCCCGCCAGCGGCAGCAACAGTGCGATGAAGGTCAGCGCCTCACCCACACCAAAACGAAACATGGCCGCCAGCGCTTCGCTGCGCAGCAACCACTGCCCAGGCAGGAAGCTCAAACATGACAGCACGGCGATCAGCATGCCGACGCTGGCGACTGCACCCCACTTGCCCAGCACGATCGACAAGCGCGCGGCAGGATTCATCAAGAGCGGCTCCAAGGAACCCCTTTCGCGCTCGCCCGCAGTGGTGTCCAGCGCCGCGTTGAGGGCGCCGTAGAGCACGGCCATCAACACAAAGAAAGGCACCATCGTGGCCAACTGCGCGGCGCGCGTGGCGGGGTCGGCCAGGTCGCGTTCTTCAACCCGCACCGCCTCCAGCGTGGTGGCCGCCACACCGCGCACCGCCAGCCGCAAGGTCACTTGTTCCTGGTTGAAGGCACGAAGCAGACGCAACACCGCCCCGGTGCCGGTTTGGGCGCGCTGGTTGGCGGCGCTCGACACCAGTTCCAGCACCGGCGCTTCGCCGCGCGCGAGGTCGGCTTCAAAGGTGGCCGGAATCACCAGCACGGGCTCACCCAGCTTGCTGTCGCGCAAGGCTTGTTCGTGGTCTGCGGGGGCCGGCCGCATCGTGTAGGTCTGGCGCAGCAGGAAGTTGTTGAGTGTCGGCGCGTGTTCAATGCCTTGCACGACAAGCTCGCGGGCTTCAGCACGCTTTTCGATGCCCGCAACCAGGCTGCTGACCAGCATCAGCACCAGCGGCCCGATGGCCACTGAACTGATCAGCACCATGAAGAGCGTGCGGCGGTCGCGCAGGGCGTCCAGCAGTTCCTTGCGATAGACGGTCCAGGCGGCGGCAATCATGGGTGAGCTCCGGGCGGCGTACCGGGCAGCTCAAAAGCCAGCTTGACGAAGGCCTCTTCAAAGTCACTGCACTGCGCCTGCGCCATCAGCGCCGCCACACCGCCAGCGGCGACGGTGCGGCCGTGCGCCACCACCACCACGTGGTCGCAAAGCCGCTCCACCTCTTGCATGATGTGGGTGGAAAACACGATGCACTTGCCGTGCTCGTCGCGCAGCCGCCGCAGCGTGTCGCGCAGCGCGCGGGTGGCCAGCACGTCAAGGCCGTTGGTGGGCTCGTCCAGCACGATGTTGGCGGGGTCGTGCACCAGCGCTCGCGCCAGTGCGGTCTTCATGCGTTCGCCCTGACTGAAGCCTTCGGTGCGGCGGTCCAGCAAAATCTTCATGTCCAGCACCTCGGCCAATGCTTGCGCCCGGGCCTGCGCCGCACCGTCGTCCATGCCATGCAAGCGGCCAAAATAGACGATGTTCTCGCGCGCTGTCAGGCGCGGGTACAGGCCGCGCGCGTCGCTGAGCATGCCCATCCGGGCCAGCGCCTGCGTGGGCTGCGCTGCCACTTCGATGCCGTCCACTCTCACACATCCGGCGTCCGGTTCGATCAGTGCGGCGGCGATGCGCAGCGTGGTGGTCTTGCCGGCACCGTTGGCGCCCAGGAGCCCCGTGATGCAGCCGTTGGCAGCCGTGAAGTCCACGCCGGCCACAGCCTGCACCACCCGCCGGTGGCGGCCGCGGCCGCTGCTGAACTGCTTGTGCAAAGCCTGCACTTCGATCATTGCGCGGCTCCACCGCTGAAGGGCGAAAAAGCGGGCGGGCGCGGGATGCCGACGGCACAGGCTGTGTCCACCTTCAGCGCCAGCGCGTCGTCTGCCGCGTCAATGAAGCGGTAGAGCACGTCGCGCATGCACAGCAAGCCCATCACGCCATGCCCCGCTTGCGGCACCACCACGTGCAGCGCCCGTGCGCCCAGCGCGCGCGCCACCCGCGCACCATGGCGCGGCGGCGTCACTGGGTCGGCGCCGCCGGACAACACCAGGGTGGCCGACGCTGCGGCAGGGACTTCGTAGAACGCTGCCGGCACGTCGCCACGCGGCCAGTCCGCGCAAACCTGGCGGTAGAGCGCAGCCACGGACGCGCCAAAATCCAGGCCCTGGGAATCCGTGGCCTGGCCCAGGCGCGGCACGTCTTCGGCGCAAACCACCGAGTAATGCATGCCTTCGCTCAGCCTGTTGCTGGCGCGACCCGCCATCGCCGAAGCCAGGCCCAGCAGCGGGTCAAAGCGGCCGCGCGCGCCTTCGCTGACGGCCAGCGGCAGGGCAGCCGCCAGTGCCGGCACGTACAGCGGCGCACGCGCCAGATTCAGCACCGTGTCGCGCGTCAGCACCACGCGTTCGGCAGCGCCTGTCAGCGGCTGTGTGACGCTCACTTCGCGCGGCAGGCTGGCCAGCAGCGTGCGCCAGTCCTGCGCCAGCGCGGGGTGGCGCTGCCGGCACGGTGCCTCGGCCTGGCAGGCGGCAAGCACGGCGTCGAAGGCGGCCTGGTTGTCCGAGGACATGGCCGCCGGCAGCACCATGTCGGGCGGTGCCACGCCGTCGATCACCGCTCGGCGCACGGCCTTCGGAAACTGCCGCATGTAGTCCAGCGCCGCGCGCGTGCCGTAAGAGCCGCCCACCACGTTGACTTGCGCCACGCCCAGCGCCTGGCGCACGGCGTCCGCGTCCTGCATGGCGGCGGTGGTGGTGTACTGGCGCAGGTCGCCATGTGGCAGTTTCTTCAGCTGGGCCAGGCACGCTTGCAGACGGTCCAGCTGCCGCGCCGGCTCCAGCGAACCCGCCAGCGGCGCTGTCGGCTCCATGGGCGGGCACGCCAGTGACGCGCTGCGCCCGGTGCCGCGCTGATCGATAAGCACGATGTCGCGCCGGTACGCCAGCCGCGCCAGCAGCCGGGCCACGGTGCCGCCCAGCTCCATGGCGCTTTGGCCCGGGCCGCCGGCAAAGAACATCACCGGGTCGGCCTTGCGGTTGCGCGCCAGCGCTGGCAGCACGGCGTAGTGGACATCGATCTGCACGCCGCCGAGCTTTGCAGGGTCCAGCGGGCGCCGGACCACACCACACCAGGCGTCGTGTTCAACGCCTTGAAGGCGGCAGGACTTCAAGCCGGGCCGGCCATCCGCAGCCTGCAGCGGCGCAGCACAGACCAGCGCCGCGCATGCGACGGCGCTCATGAAGATTAAAGGAAGCATGCTGCCCATTCTGCGGTGGCCACGGGCGCTGGCGCCGGCTGGCCCGGCCGAATGGCAGGCGTGCTGCGACGAATGGCCGGTGTTGGGCGTTGAATGGGCGGCTCAGCGGTCAAGCCAGCATGCGCTTGAGCTCGCCGCTGTTGATCAGGCGAATCAGGTCGTCGGCGCCGCCCACCAGCGTGCCCTTGATGAAGACGAGCGGCAGCGTCGGCCACCCCGTCCACATCTTCAGCGCCGTGCGACGGCGCCAGTCACTCAGATAGCTGCCGTATTCGATGTCGTGGAAATCCACGCCGGCGGCCAGCAACGCCTTGCGGGCCTTGCGCGGATAGGGGTTCTGGCGCATGCCCACCACCACCACCGAGTGGGCCGCCACAGCGGCCTGGACTTCAGCCAATGTGTCCTTGAAATGCTGGGCCACCCGCTCGCGGATGGCAGGGTGGATGTAGGACTCGTCGAGAACGGGGCGCGGCATGGCAACTCCAGCAAGAGGCGCGGAGTATGGGCTGCCAGGGCGAATGCATGCGGCTTGCATGCGGCTTGCATGCGGGATGCTTGTGGCATGCATGCGGCGCGCGTGCAGCGTGCTGGGCGCCTGCCAGACGCTGCTTTGAGAGCCGCGCGATGCCGAATCGGCCGCAACTGGGTATCGTCAGGGCCCTTTGATGCCACTGGAGACCATGGCCATGACCAAGCTCTACTACTCTCCCGGCGCCTGTTCGCTGAGCCCCCACATCGTCCTGCGCGAAGCCGGGCTGCCTTTCGACCTGGTCCTGGCCAACCTGAAGAGCCACCAGCTCGCCGACGGCAGCGACTACTACACCGTCAACCCGAAGGGCTATGTGCCGCTGCTGGAATTGAATGACGGCCAGCGCCTGAGCGAAGGCCCGGCCATCGTGCAGTACATCGCCGACCCGGTGCCCGCCAGCAGGCTCG
>JAYSYB010000063.1:0-2400 GCA_043716775.1 Rubrivivax sp. | reverse complement strand
CCACAGCCCGCGCAGTGCTGCGCCGGCCACCTGGCCACTCAACAGCTTCAACCAGAATTCACGCTGCATCAGGCGTTGGCGGTAATAGTGCTTCACTTGCGTGCGGGCCAGGCTGGCGTCGCTGCGCACCCAGGGGTTCAGCAGGCACAGGCCCTGGACACGCGGGTCAACGCGTTCGTCGAGGTACAGCAGGGCTGCGGCCGCACCATCACAAAGCCCCCACAAGACCACGCGCTGCAGCTGGGGTTGGCGTTGCATCAATTGGTCGATGGCAGCGCCAATGTCGTCGCTGATGTGTTCGAAACTGTGAAGCACACCGCTGCTGTCGCCCATGCCGCGCACGTCGAAGCGCAGAACGGGGTGGCCGGCCATGGCGAGCTGGCGCGCCAGGCCCACGAACTGCCGGTGGCTGCCGGCGCGGTACTGCGGCCCACCGACGACCACGACGACGCCTGTGCGTGCCACCTCCGGTGATGTCGTGATGGAGTCGGGCACATGCAAGATGCCCACCAGGCGCTCGGCCGCCACCGCGAAAGTGAAGGCTTGCTCGGGCTGCCGGGTGGCGCGCCGGGCCGTTGCCGCAGCCTCTGCGAGGGGCGTGCTCATGCGGTCATCGCCGCCAGCGTGGCGTCCACCAGCGCTGGCGCGTCCTCGATCTCCAAGGTCTGCCAGAACGCCGGACCGCGCAACACCTTCGTGTGCACCTGCGTGCCGGCCTGCTGCCAGGCCGCCAGGCAACCGGTGGATGCGGGGCTCAGGGTGGCGTCTTCGCGGCTGCTGAGTTCCAGCCAGTGCAGTTGTCGCACCCCGGCGGCGGGCGACAGCCGCGCCTGCTCCAGCCCATGTGCCAGGGTCGGGCTCAGCCGGTAGCCCGCCACTTCCACAGCCTCGCCAGCGGCCAACAGCGCTTTCAGGGTGCCGGTGTTGCTGCGCTCACCGTCGCCGGTCAGCGCTGCCACGCTGTGCAACCGCAGAAACTGCTGCAGCAGGGGCTTTCCGGTGGCGGCTGGTTGCCACAGCAGCAGGGTCGGCACGTCACCCAACTGGGCGGCGGCGGCGGCGGCCAGCAGTGCGCCACCGCGCAGGCCCCAAAGCGTCAGCGGTGGTGTTTCAGCCTGCGCGCTGGGCAGCCAATCGCGGCAAGACTGCCTCAGCCATTGGCAGGCGCTGACCAACTCGTCGATCCAGTCGGCCCAGCCGGCATCTCCAAAGTCGCCGGCACTGTCACCGCAGCCCAGCAGGTCCGGTATCAGCACGGCATGGCCTGCCAGGGCCAGCGCACGGGCCTGCAGCGCCACCATGCGGCGCGACTTGTTCATCTCCTCGCTGAAGGCATGGGCGTAGACCACCAGCCCGCGAGGGGCGCCGGTCGGGCGATGCAGCATGGCGAAGCGGGCGCCGCCGTTCGGGCTGACAAGGCCACCCAGGTTCAGGAACAGGGCTTGCATCGCCGAAGCCGTGCTGCCAGCCAGGATCACGCGGCGATCTTGCTGTTGACGAAGTCTGCCAGCGTGCCGACGGTGGCGAAGGTGTCGCCGTCGATGTCGTCGTCCTCGACGACGATGCCGAACCGATCCTCCAGCGTGGTGATCAGGGTGACCACCGCCATGGAATCAAGTTCTGGAATGACGCCCAGCAGCTGGGTGTCACGGTTGAACAGTGCGCTGCGGCCTTTCAGGCTCAACACCTCATCGAGGACGGCAACGACTTCTCTTTCAATATTCAATGGGGGCCTCTGCGCGACGCTGCGGTTGCTGGACAGCGATTTTAGGAGTCAAGCGAGACAGGCCGAGTCGACGCCCTGTGCTGGAGTTGACAATCGGGCGCATCGTCGAGACCTGATCCGGCGCGCGCTCGGGATGTGGCGACAGGCCCGTGCAATACTTTTTGCTGTTCGACAAAGTATTCACACCGCTTGCGCGGTTTCATCTGATGAATGAATCGTATCTGTTGCACCAGTTGGTCGAATCGGCTGCCGTTCGAAACGCGGCCTCGCCAGCACTCCGTGACGGCACCCTGACGCTGGACTATGCCGAGCTGGCGAGGCGCGTTTCGTGCTGCGCCTCTGGTTTGCGGGCATTGGGGCTGGCACGTGCCGACCGGGTCGGCATCTACCTCGAAAAGCGCGTCGAGACCGTGATCGCCAGCTTCGGCACGCCGGCGGCTGGCGGCGTCTTCGTGCCGATGAACCCGCTGCTCAAGCCCGAGCAGGTGGCGTTCATCGCGCGCGATTGCGACGTGCGGGTGCTGGTCACTTCGCCCGAGCGGCTGGCCTTGCTGTTGCCCTGTCTGGCGAACTGTCATGCCTTGCGCCACGTTGTGCTCACGGCCGCGCCAGCCGCTGCATTGGCACTGCCGCCGGGCATCGAATGCTTGCTCTGGGCGGATTTGCTCGACGCG
>JAYSYB010000619.1:0-2654 GCA_043716775.1 Rubrivivax sp. | reverse complement strand
CTCTCGTCCACCGCCTCCCATCGCACGCCCTGACTGGGCAGCAGTGCGGTGGGGTACCAGGCGGCTTCGGCAAAGTAGCGCATCAGCTCGCCCTGCGCCATCTCCGGGGTGTCGGCCATGTTCACCACCGTCAGCAGACCCAGCACGGCGCCGTGCAGCAAGCCCGCACCGGCGACGTAGGCGTCATGCACATGCACCGGCACCCCAGGAAACATCATCACGCGCGCATCCCAGTCAAAGCCCGGCCGCTGCGTGATGACCCGTTGTTGCGATGTGAATGGCTTCCACTGCTCGGCGGTGGCGCTCATGTTGAAGGTGCCGGCGTGCTGGATCGACACTGCGGCGATGATGGCTTGCCCGTCAGTCAATGCAGCCTGGAAGTAGCGTTGCACAGGTGCAGGCAGGCCGTCGAGTTCACGCGCGTCGTAACGCACCACCGCGTGCGGCTCTTGAGCCGCCTCCAGCCTCGCCAGTAGCGCCTGGGTGCTTTCATTCCAGCGCCACGACCCATAGGCCATGAGGCCCACGGCCAGCACCGTCAGGGTGGCCAAAAGAATCCCGAGCCACTTCATCCAGGCCATGGCGGGATCCTTGATTGATTAGGCGATCCTGGATGGGGCACCGGCCGCATCGCGGTCATTGCAGCTTCCCCGCGAGGCCATCGGCCCAGCGCCGGATTCGATCCCAATCGCGTTTGTCGCCCACCGGCGACTTGACCAGCTTCACGGCCATGCGCTCGAAGAAGCTCGGCGTCGACGGGTCGACCTTGCCGGCGAAGAACACTTCGTCGCGCGGGCTCACCACGGCGCGCACCGATTTCGTGTAGCCGGCGCGCGCGGCCCGACTGGCGTCGTCGTCGCCCAGCGCCTGCATGTGCAAGGTGAAGAACGCCGAAGGCAGTCGTGCCAACGTGCTGCGCTGGGATTCGATGAACTTCGTCATTTCCGGCAACCAGGCGCCGTACCGAACGGCACTGCCCAGCACCACGGCCTGGTAGCCAGACAGGCTTCTGACCGAGTCGACGGGTTGCACCTCGGCATCGAAACCCATCGCGCACAGGCGCTCGGAGATGGCTTGCGCGACCTCGCCGGTCGAACCCGCTCGCGTGGCGTACGCCACCAGGGCCTTCTTTTTCACCGTAGCACCTCCAGAACAGCGGCCTTGAGCCAGAGACACAGCGGGACGATGCCCCGCCCAGGCTACGAAGCCTGCTGCCACGGCGACCGTGCCAGCCACACCCGCGGCAATGCGACGCAGTGCGGTTCGGCGAGATGCTTCGATGGGCATGAAGCTTCGGCCAGCTACCTGGCTCGCGCAGGCAGCGGCCGCACGGGCTGGTGCTGAAGTTCGGGCCCATGAGAATCACCGGGCTGCAGCCCAAGCCGTCCGTCCTCCGAAGCTGCCGCTGCAACGCGCCGGAATGCCCCGGCCAGTGACAGCGCCATCGTTGGAAACGTCGCGATCCAGAGTGCTCCCAAATAGGTCGCCCGTGGCCAGAAGATCGCGGCGATGACGATGGGCGCCATGGCACCGTGCGCCCACATGGCATCGCGCACAAACCTTTGCTCACGGCCCGGAAACGCGAAGGCAGCAAGGAAAGCCGAAGCACTCATCAACGCATAGGCCACGGCGTTCAATGACAGCATGAAGGAGCGCGGCCCGAACGCAAGCACGCCTGCCGAGTCCCCGTGGCCCTGAAAGACCAGCGGCGTGACCACGACCAGTTGCGCGACGTACACGATGCTGTTCATCGTGGCGTAAAGCACGGCAAAGCACAGACCCAGCAGTGCCCAGACCCGATGTGCGGGCGGCGCGGCGTCCAGCACGCAGGCCATCAGCACGAGGTAGCTCCAGGCCAGCAGCAGGGACGGCGCAAAGCTCAGTGGATTGACCCACATGACCGGAATCAGCGTCGTGAAATTCGCGGCCAGCGCGACGATGCTGAAGCAGCCGGCGAAGAGCACGGACAGCAGCGCGGCCCAAATGGCGATCCTCGGCGTGCACGCGCTCATGCAGCCGTCCCCGTTGCCCACTCATAGCTCAGCGTCTTCACGGTGCCGTGAAAGTACGTCTGGGGCCCGCCGGGTAGCACCCATGCGGCCGTGCCTGAAATCGGCACCGTCATGCCGTCGCGGACCTGGTAATCGGACAGGCCGCACTCCCACGGCCGCGTCAGCATCTCCTTGCCCACCATGCCGCCACGGGCTTCGGCACGCACTGTGTCGATCAAGCCCTTCTCGTTGAAATGGAACAGCAATGTCAGTGTGATGGAACCGTCCACCATGGTGGCTTTCGCAGACGTGGCGTCCACCGCCGCCCAGCGCACGCCTTGGCTGGGCAGCAGCGCGGTCGGGTACCACGGCGTCTCAGCGAAGAAGCGCATCAATTAGCCGCGCGCCATCTCGTCCCCGCCGCTCATGTCGGCCACCGTGAACAGGCCCAGCATGGCCGCTTGCACTAAGCCATTGCCGGCGATGTAGCTGTCGACCACGTGAACCTTGATCCCAGGCAGCATCGCGATCTCGGCGTCCCACATGAAGCCCGAGGGGGCACCGGTCGATGCGGTGACGACACGTTGCACGGACGTGAACGCCTTCCACTGCTCGGACGTGGCCGACATGTTGATGGTGCCTGCCATCTCGATCGTGACGGTG
>JAYSYB010000618.1:0-8164 GCA_043716775.1 Rubrivivax sp. | reverse complement strand
GGCCCGCCACCCCGCCGTCGCCCTGGCGCGAATTCCTCAGCGCCTTCAGCGCCAACCGCGGCGCGCTGGTCGCTTTTTGCGTCTTCGCCGCCGTCGTCGTTGGCGCCCTGTTCGCGCCCTGGCTGGCGCCGCACGACCCCGTGCAACAGTTCCGTGACTACATGCTCACGCCGCCGCCGTGGCAGGCCGGCGGCATGGCACAGTTTCCGCTGGGCACCGATGAGCTGGGGCGCTGCATCCTGAGCCGCTTGCTTTTTGGTGCGCGCATCTCGTTGATGATCGGTCTGGCCTCGGTCCTGCTGGCGCTGCTGCCCGGTGTGGTGCTGGGCCTGCTGGCAGCCTTTCATGAAAAGTGGTTGTCGCCCGTGATCATGCGGTTGATGGACATCCTGCTGGCACTGCCCGGGTTGTTGCTGGCCATCTGCGTCATCACGATCCTGGGGCCGGGCCTCATCAACACCGTGATCGCCATCGCCGTTGGCGCGCTGCCTGGCTATGTGCGGCTGGTCCGGGGTTCAGCGCTGGCTGAAAAGGGCCGCGACTACGTCACCGCCAGCCGCGTGGCCGGCGCCAGCACCCTGCGGCTGATGTTCAGCGCGGTGCTGCCCAACTGCCTGGCGCCGTTGATCGTCAACGCCACGCTGTCTTTCAGTTCAGCCATTCTTGAAACTGCAGCGTTAGGCTTCCTGGGCCTGGGCGTGCAGGCGCCGCTGCCCGAATGGGGCAGCATGCTGAGTGCGGCCCGCGACTACATCGAACGCGCACCCTGGGTGGTGACGATGCCGGGCTTGACGATATTGACCACGGTGCTGGCCATCAACCTGATGGGCGACGGCTTGCGCGACGCCCTTGACCCGAAGCTGCGGCAAGCATCATGACGCCGGACCTGCCGCCGCTGCTGGACATCCGCAACCTGCGCGTCAGCTTCGGTGGCTTCACCGCTGTCGATGGGGTGGACCTGCAAGTGCACCGCGGTGAACTGCTGGGCATCGTCGGCGAATCGGGCTCGGGCAAGAGTGTCTCGATGATGGCGCTGATGGGCTTGATCGACGCGCCGGGCATCGTCACCGCCGACGCGCTGCACTTTGACGGCCACGACCTGGTGACGATGAACGCCGCAGCACGCCGCCGCATCATCGGCAAGGACATCGCGATGGTGTTCCAGGACGCGCTCAACAGCCTGAACCCCAGCCATACCGTGGGCGACCAGGTGCGGGAGGTGCTGCGCCTGCACCTCCACCTGCGCGGCGCGGCGCTGGAAGCGCGCGTGCTCGAACTCTTTGAAGTGGTGGAAATTCCCGCCGCCAAGACGCGCCTGAAGGCCTATCCGCACGAGATGAGCGGCGGCATGAACCAGCGCGTGATGATCGCCATGGCGATGGCGTGCGAACCGCGCTTGCTGATTGCCGACGAGCCGACGACGGCGCTGGACGTCACCATCCAGGCGCAGGTGATGGACCTGCTGGCCCGCCTGCAGCGCGACCGTGCGATGAGCCTCGTGCTGATCACCCACGACCTGGCGGTGGTGGCTGAAATGGCCGACCGCGCCAAGAACTGCGTGGCCGTGATGTACGCCGGCCAGGTGGTGGAAACCGCAGCCTCCGACACGCTCTTCAACCACCCGCGCCACCCCTACACACACGCGCTGCTGGCCGCGCTGCCGGACCAGAGCGCCGGAAAGAAGCGACTGAGCGCACTGCCCGGCATCGTGCCCGGCCGCTACGACCGGCCGGCGGGCTGCCTGCTGGCGCCGCGCTGTGCCTTTGTGCAAGACCGCTGCCGCGCTGAGCGGCCGGACCTGGTCGATGGCGTGCGTTGTTTCTTCCCGGTGGCTTCATGACGGACGGCATGCTGCAAGCCGTGCTGCAGGCCCAAGCCCTGACGCGCCACTACCGCGTCAGCCAGGGCCTCTTCAAGCCGCACGCCACCGTCAAGGCGCTGGACGGCGTGAGCTTCACCGTGCAGCGCGGCCGCACGCTGGCGGTGGTGGGCGAATCGGGCTGCGGCAAGAGCACGCTGGCGCGCCAGCTGACGCTGATCGAGCCGCCCACATCCGGCGCCTTGCTGCTGGACGGCCAGGACGCCGCTTCAGCCAGCACAGCGCAACTGAAGGCGCTGCGCCAACGCGTGCAGATGGTGTTCCAGAACCCTTACGCGTCGCTCAACCCGCGCAAGACGATCGCGGCTGCGCTGGCCGAACCGCTGGTCATCAACACCGCGCTCAACGCGGCAGACCGTCACGCCAGAGTGCTGCAGATGATCGAACGCGTGGGCCTGCGCCCTGAACACGCGCAGCGCTATCCGCACATGTTCAGCGGCGGCCAGCGCCAGCGCGTGGCGGTGGCGCGCGCGATGATGCTGTCGCCGGCGCTGGTGGTGGCCGACGAGCCCACGTCGGCGCTGGACGTCAGCATCCAGGCGCAGGTGCTCAACCTCTTCATGGACCTGCAAGAGCACACCGGCACCGCCTACGTCTTCATCAGCCATAACCTCAGCGTGGTGGAGCATGTAGCCCACGACGTGGTGGTGATGTACCTGGGCCGCGCCGTGGAGCAAGGCCCCAAGCACACCGTGCTGGCCACGCCGCTGCACCCGTACACGCGGGCACTGCTGGGCGCGGTGCCGGTCTTGAGAAAGGCCGACCGCAAGCCGCGCATCCCGCTGGTGGGGGAAACGCCCAGCCCGCTGAATCCGCCCAGCGGCTGCGCCTTTCACACGCGATGCCCGTTGGTGCAGGCGCGCTGCAAGGCGGAACTGCCGCTGCTGCGTGACGTGGACGGGCGGCAGGTGGCTTGCCACCGGGTGGGCGATGGTGGCAGCTGCAGCTAACGCCTGAAGCGGACGCGGCGCATTTCGCCACGGCCACAATCACGCCATGCCCACCCTCGACTGGCTCAACCGCGACGCCGCTTTCCGCAGCGCAGACCAGGTGCCTTACCGGCTGCTGCAGCCCGTGTCCTCACATGGCAGTGGCGACAGCGCCAACCTGCTGGTGCAGGGTGACAACCTGGAAGCACTGAAGGCGCTGTTGCCGCTGTACCGCGCGCAGGTGAAATGCATCTTCATCGACCCGCCCTACAACACCAAGAGCGCCTTTGAACACTACGACGACAACCTGGAACACAGCCAGTGGCTGAGCATGATGCTGCCCAGGTTGCAGTTGCTGCGCGAGTTCTTGCGTGAGGACGGCAGCATCTGGGTGACGATTGACGACAACGAAGGGCATTACCTCAAGGTGTTGATGGATGAGGTGTTTGGGCGCGGGAATTTTGTCGCGAACGTGGTTTGGCAGAAGAAGTACGCCGTAGCCAATGACCACAAGTCGATAGCGCCAATGCACGATCACTTGTTGGTCTACAGACGCTCGGCGAGTTGGCAGCGCAACCTGCTGCCTCGCGAGGAATCCAAGGACCGGCTGTACAAGTTTGACGACGACAAGGGCAGTTGGCGCCCCGACAACTACACCTGCAGCAAGACTGCGGAAGAGCGGCCCAATTTGTATTACGCGGTGAAGCAACCGAACACCGGCGAAGAAATTTGGCCCAAACGCACTCGCGTCTGGGCGTTCTCTCGCGAGCAACATGCCGCGCATGTTTCAAACGACATGATTTACTGGGGCAAAGACGGTTTGGGGAAAGTTCCTTCCATCAAGCGTTACAAGCATTTGCTGCGGCAAGATGGCATCGTTCCGCAGACGCTGTGGGAGCATGAATTTGCAGGTCACACCGACCTGTCGCGCAAAGAAGTAAGAACAGTACTTGGTGCCGAATCGTTGGCCGATGACTTCTTGACACCCAAGCCGGAATTGCTCTTGTCGCGTGTTGTTCAGTTGGCCAGCGAATCAGGCGACCTCATCCTCGACTCCTTCCTCGGCAGCGGCACCACCGCCGCCGTGGCGCACAAGATGGGCCGGCGCTGGATCGGCATCGAAATGGGCGACCACGCCGCCACGCACTGCTTGCCGCGCCTGGAGAAAGTCATTGCCGGTGAACAGGGCGGCATCAGCGCCGCCGTCAACTGGCAAGGCGGCGGGGGCTTCCGCTTCATGCGCCTGGGTGAGCCTGTGTTTGATGCCAATGGCCGCATCAACCCCGAAGTGCGCTTCGCAGCCCTGGCTGCCTTCGTCTGGCAGCAGGAAACCCGCAGCGCCTACACCGCGCCGGCCCCAGGCGCCGTGCCCGGCACGCCGCTGATCGGCATCTTTGATGGGCTGGCAATCTACCTGCTCTACAACGGCATCCTCGGTGACCGCCGGCCCGAAGGCGGCAACGTGCTCACGCTGGCGGTGCTGCAGGCGCTGAAGGCCATTTCCCTTGAAGGCCGCCCCCATACCGGACACACCGGGCAACGGGTCGTGTACGGCGAAGCCTGCAGGCTGGGCACGGCGCGCCTGGCGGCCGAGGGCATGGTGTTCCGGCAAATACCCTACGAATTGGCGGCGCGATAGCGCTTTGCGGAACCCAGTGATGAACAGCGTCGATGTCCAAGCCCTGCTGCAGTCCCGATTCCCCGAAGAAAACGAGCGCCATGAATGGAAGGGGTGGCATGGGCTGAAGCACAACGTATCGGGCAAGAAGGGCGAAGACTTGCTGTGCTACGTCTCTGCGTTGTCCAACATGGATGGCGGCTGCATCGTCATGGGGGCTGCAGACGGCACGCTGGCGCCCACAGGCGTGACTGATCCGGGCGACTACACACCCGACAACCTGCCCCACCGCCTGCTGGGCCGCTGCGCCCACCTGCCTTCGATTGGCCTGCGGGTGGAGACCTTTTGGGCCGAAGACACGGGCGCCCGAGTCTGGATCCTGCACGTCCCACGCCATGCTCCGCGGCAGCCTGTCGTGGCCCATGACCAAGCCTGGCAACGCGATCATGACAAGCTGGTGACGCTGCGGCCGGATCGGCTGGCCGCAATCCTGGCAGAGCCCCTGGTCGGCGAAGACTGGAGCGCTGGAGTCGTGCCCGAGGCCACGCTGGATGACCTGGACCCTGCCGCGTTGGCCTTGGCGCGCCGACAGTTCGCAGACAAGCACGCCGCGCAGCGCTGGGCAGCTGAAGTGCCCCAATGGAGCGAAGCGACATTCCTGGACCGGGCCCGTCTGTCAGCGCACGGCCAAATGACGCGCAGCGCCCTGCTGCTGTTGGGCCGCTCCCACAGCGCGAGCCGGCTGCTGCGGCACCCCGCTGAAATCCTGTGGAAGTTGCCGCAGGAGCGCGTGGCCGAGCCCTTTGGTCCGCCTTTTTTGCGCACCACCAGTGAAGTGCTGGCACGCATCTTCAACCCGATGATGAAGCTGTTTCCGGACACACAACTCATCCCGTTCCAAGTGCCTCGCTACGAGGCCCGGCTGGTCCTTGAAGCGCTGCACAACAGCCTGGCGCACCAGGACTACGAACGCAGCGAGCGCGTGGTGCTGGAAGAGTGGCCTTCGCGGCTTCGCCTGGAAAGTGCGGGCGCTTTCGTCGATGGCCGGCCGCAGGACTACTACGCCGGTGAACGCACGCCGCGGCTGTACAGAAACGCCTGGCTGGCTGCGGCAATGAACGAGATCGGCATGATCGACAAGGCGGGCTTCGGCATCAGCGACATGGTGAAGATTCAGCGCGCGCGCTTCCTGCCGCTGCCCGACTTTGAAGGCTCCGACGACCGAAAGACGGTCTTCAACGTGCTCGGGCAAACATTGAGCCTGGACTACAGCCGTTTGCTGATGCGGGACCCAGACATCGATCTGGCCTTGGTGCTCTTGCTCGACCTGCTGCAGAAAGGCCATGCGCTCAGCCGCGAACAGCGTCAGCAGCTGCGGCAGCACAAGCTGGCTGAGGGGCGCGGCGCCCGAATCACCATCTCGGCGGGTGTGGCGGCGGCTACCGGGCGAGAGGCTGAGTACGTGAACGCAGCGGGTCTGGACAATCAGCACTACCGCGCCCTGGTGTTGAAGATGCTGGGCATGGGCCCGCAGCCGCGGGCCGCAGTCAACCAGCTGTTGCTGAGCAAGTTGCCTGAGACGATCGTGGGCGAAGCCAGGCGCCGCGCCTTCATCAAAGGACTGCTGCAAGAGATGCAGCGGCGCGGCGAAATTGAGAACGTGGGCGGAGCGACGAAGGCTGCGCGGTGGGCCCTGCGGTCATGAAGTGGCCCCGGCAATCCGCCAATGATGTTTGTCGGCGTGACAAACCTCGCCAATCAGTTCTGCAAGTGCTTGTTTTACAAGGGATTTTGCAATTTCAATGTTTTGGCGTTCCGCCAATCGACGCCAATAGATGCCAATAGATGCCCGCCATGCCCGCCTTCAGCCTCAAGACCTACCAAAGCCAGGCGCTTGACAGCCTGGAGCGCTTTCTGACCCAGGCCGCCACCGGCTCGCTGCCCAGCGCCTGGGCTGCAGAAATGGCACGCCAGGCGCCGCCGCCCGAGCCGGGCGACCGGGTGGTCACCGTGCCTTACCGCAGCCAGCCCTTTGGCGACACGCCCTGCGTCTGCCTGCGCATCCCCACGGGCGGTGGCAAGACGCTGCTGGCGTCGCACGCCATCGCGCTGATGGCACGCTGCTGGCGCCAGGCCGACTTTCCGGTGGCGCTGTGGCTGGTGCCTTCCACCACCATCCGCGACCAGACGCTGAAGGCGCTGCAACAGCCCGGCCATGCCTACCGCGCCGCGCTGCAAGCGCACTATGGTGAAGCCTTGATGGTGCTGGACCTGGACGCCGCGCCCACCATCGCCGCGCAGGACCTGGGCCGCAAGGCCATCGTGCTGGTGGCCACGATGCAAAGCTTTCGCGTGCGGCAAACGCAGGGGCGCAATGTGTACGCCTTTAGCGAAGAGTTTGACGCGCACTTTGCGCATTTCAAGAGCTTGGGTGCGCTGTCGGGTGAACCAGCCGGCGCGGCGACGCAGGGCCTTGAAAGGGTGACAGAAGCCGACCTGGGCGAAGAAGGGCAAAGTTTTCTCAAACCCAGCGACATGGGCCGCGTCAAACATTCACTGGCCAACCTGCTGGCCCTGGTGCGGCCACTGGTGATCGTGGACGAAGCGCACAACGCCAAGACCGACACCACCTTCGACACGCTCAAGCGCATCGCGCCCAGCGCCATTCTGGAACTGACCGCCACGCCGGTGCCCAAGAAGACCAACGTGCTGTGCAGCGTGAGCGCGCGCGAGCTGCAGGCCGAAGACATGATCAAGCTGCCGGTGATGCTGGCCGAGCACAAGGCCTGGCCCGATGCGGTGCGCGACGCGGTGCTGCGGCGGCGGCAGCTGGAGGCCGAGAGTCAGCACGAGCCGCAACACATCCGCCCCATCGTGCTGTTCCAGGCTCAGGACAGGACGGGTGAGGTCCCGCCTGAGGTGCTGCGCCAACACTTGCTGGACGAAAAACACGCCCTTGAGGGCGAGATCGTCATCGCCACCGGCGAACAGCGCGGGCTGGACGGGCTGGACCTGCTCGACCCCGCCTGCCCGGTGCGCTTTGTCATCACGGTCGAGGCGCTGAAGGAAGGCTGGGACTGCTCCTTTGCCTATGTGCTGTGTTCACTGCAGAACGTGCGCTCGGGAAAAGATGTAGAGCAATTGCTGGGCCGCGTGCTGCGCATGCCCTACGCCACGCGTCGCAAGAGCCCGGCTCTGAACCGCGCCTATGCGCATGTGGTGGCGCGCAGCTTTTCCGAAGCCGCGACGGCCCTGGTGGACCGCATGGTGCAAGGCATGGGCTTTGAGGCGCTGGACGCAGCGGCGGTGCTGCTGCCCGATGTGGGTTTGCAGGGTGACTTGATCGACCTTGCGGTGCCGGCACCACTGCCCGCGCCCAGGCCGGTGCTGACGCTCGTCATCAGTGCAGAGGTGGCCGCTGCCCTGCAAGACGAACCCGACTTGCACGTTGAATGGGCCGTTGCCTCGGTCGGCCCTGCAACCGTCAACGGCGTTACCCAGGTTGACGCTGTTCTTCATCTAACGGACGAAGTGTCTGACTCACAGTTGGGCCGCGTGCTGGCCGTGCTGCCTGCGGCACAGCACGCCAGCTTCAACGCCGAAGTGCAGCAGCACAACCAGCGTCTACTGTCAGCGCGCTCACCGGCACAGCGCGGTGTGCCCTTTGCGGCGCTGCCCCGCTTGTGCGTGGGCCTGGCGGGCATCCAACGTGAACTGCACCTCTTTGAACGCGACACG
>JAYSYB010000617.1:0-8176 GCA_043716775.1 Rubrivivax sp. | reverse complement strand
CGGGCAAAACCTCCTGCTGGACGGCGGCGCCTACCCCGGCACGTTCTGACTGTTTTCAGCCGCGGCCCGGGCGGGCCCGGCGGGCCGGGCAGCGTTGTCAGCCCTATTTGGCAGCAGGACGAAAAGGGCTTTGCATGCTGACGGCGATGCCCGCCACGATGAGGCCGAAAGCCAAGGCGTGGTACGGCTTGGGCGTGTCGCCCAGCAGCCAGGTGGACAGCAGTGCGGTGAACAGCGGCGTCAGGTTGTTGAAGACAGCCGCCAGCGCCGGGCCGCCTTCGGTCACGCCCAGGCCCCAGCAGCGGTAGGCTGCAATCGACGCGCCCAGCGACACGTACAGCAGCGCTGCGGCCAGGCCCCAGGTCCACTGGATGGGCTCGGCACCCAGCGCCTGTTCACCGGCCGTGAAGAGGCCCGCCGCGCCAACGCCAAAAAGCGCCTGCACCAGCAAGAAGCCGGCCCAGTCCCAGTCGGGCCTTGCGTCGCCCCGCATGTGCGCTGGCGGCCGTGCCAGCAGCCAGCTGTAGAAGGCCCAGCCGATGACAGCCAACAGGATGTACCCGTCACCGGCCACGACATGGATCTGCATCAAGCTCTGCAAGGAACCGCGCCCCACCACCACGCACACGCCAGCCAGCCCCAGCGCAGCGCCCAGCAGCTGCAGCCGCCTGGGCCTTTCGCCGAAGAACAGCGCGCCCACGGCCAGCATCCACACAGGCATGCTCGCCGCTACCAGCGTGACGTTGAGCGGCGACGACGTGATCAGCGCCAGGTACTGCAGCGAATTGAAGGCGCCCACACCCAGCACGCCCACCGCCAGGAGGTAGGGCCAGCGCTGCGTGATGCGCGACAGCGGCAACAGTGCGCGCCAGGCAAAGGGCAGCAGGATCAGCGCCGTGATGACCCAGCGCACGAAGTTCAGCGTCAGCGGCGGGATCAGCGCGGCGCCGGCTTGCATGCCACCGGCCATCAGCCGCCCGACCACGGCATTGCCCGCCCACAGCAAGGGCGGCAGCGTCATCAGCAGGGCCAGGCGAGGTGTCAGTGGCATGTTGCGCGAGTCAGGTTGCCAACACGTGGCCGCAGTTCCAGCACTGTTCGAAGGGCCCGTCGATGATTTCCCGGCAACCGGGGCAGGCCCAGTGTCGATGCGGTGTGTGTTGCCAGTCGTGCAGCAGGACCATGGCGCGGCCGTGCTGTTCGGCGTCCTGGACCCAGACTTCGGGCAGGCTCTGGTCCATCGGGATTCCTCCGGCGATGCCACTGGCGTAGGCTCGCTGCACCGTGGCGGCAATGCCCACACCCACCAGCATGTCCGCCCACAGCGTGGCGATGGCGAGGTTGGGGGCTTGCAACAGTTTTTTCATGCGCTGGCAAGTGTTTTGTGGCCGAGCGTATTGTCGGCGGTTGACGACCGCTGCCGCGCGACGGGTTAACCTCACACCCCGAATCAACCATACCTAGGACTCGCTCATGTCCCGTGCCATCCAGGTCAACGCCTTTGGCGGCCCCGAAAACCTGAAACTGGTGGACCTTGAGGTGGGTGACCCCGCTGCGGGCGAAATCCGCATCCGCCACCACGCCTGCGGGCTGAATTACATCGACGTGTATCAGCGCACGGGCCTCTACCCCAACCCTTTGCCATTGACGCTGGGCATGGAGGGCGCGGGCATCATCGAAGCCGTCGGCGCCGGGGTCACGCACCTGCAAGTGGGCGACCGCGCCGCCTACGCCAGCAACCCGCCGGGCAGCTACAGCGACGCGCGTGTGATGCCGGCCAGGAACGTCGTCAAGCTGCCAGACGGCATCGCTTTCGACACCGCGGCCGGCATGATGCTGAAGGGCCTGACAGCGCAGTACCTGCTGAAGCGCACGCTGCCCGTGCAAGGGCTGCAAGCCGGCGACTACGTGCTCTTCCACGCTGCCGCCGGGGGTGTCGGCCTGATCGCCTGCCAGTGGGCCAAGGCGCTGGGCTTGCAACTGATCGGCACCGCAGGCAGCGCCGCCAAGTGCGAGTTGGCGCGGGCGCATGGCGCGGCGCACGTCATCGACTACGCCAAGGAAGACTTCGTCGCGCGGGTGAAAGACATCACCGGCGGCCGCGGCGTCAAGGTGGTCTATGACTCCGTCGGCAAGGACACCTTCGACCGCAGCCTGGACTGCCTGCAGCCCTTTGGCCTGATGGCCAGCTTTGGCAATGCGTCGGGCCCGGTGCCGCCTTTTGCGCCCGGCATCCTGGGGGCCAAGGGCTCGCTCTACATGACGCGGCAGACGCTCTTCACCCACATCGCCACACGCGAAGCAACGCAGCAGATGGCTGACGACCTATTCGCTGTGGTGGGCAGTGGTGCGGTGAAGATCCGCATCGACCAGCGCTACGCCCTGGCCGACGTGGCGCAGGCGCACCGCGACCTGGAAGCGCGCAAGACAACGGGGTCAACGGTGCTGATGCCGTAACGGAAAAAGGGGCCCGGTGTCTGCACACCGGGCCCCTCTGCTGAATGGCATTGAGCGTTACTTCGGCGCGCTGAATTTGTAGTCGGTCTTTGCTTTTGCGCGCAGATCGTCCTGCAAGGTCTGCATCTTGACCTGCTCCAGGCGCTGCTTGAGTTGCGCCTTCACATCGTCAAAGCTCGGAAACGTGGCGTCGCGGGTGTCGTCGAGGCGGATGACGTGGTATCCGAACTGCGTCTTCACCGGCACCTCGGTCATCTCGCCTTTTTTCAGCTTGGCCAGGGCTTCGCCAAATTCAGGCACGTAACTGTCGGCCTTGGCAAAGTCCAGGTCGCCGCCATTGGCGCCGGAGCCCGGGTCCTTGCTGAGCTTCTTGGCCAGTTCGTCAAACTTGGCGCCGCCCTTGATCTGCACGATCAGCGCCTTGGCCTCGTCTTCTTTTTCCACCAGGATGTGGCGGGCGCGGTATTCCACGCCCGTGGCCTGGGCGCGGAACTTGTCGTATTCGGCCTTGGCGGCTTCGTCGGTGACGGGGTTCTTTTTCTTGTAGTCCTCGAACAGTTCGCGGATCAGGATGCTCTGGCGCGCCAGTTCCATCTGTGCGCGGAAATCGGCACCAGCGCCAATGCCGCGCTTTTCGGCTTCTTGCGCAAAGATTTCGCGCAGCACGACCTGGTCGCGCGCCTGCTGTTGCACCTCGGGTGTGACCTGCTGGCCACCGCGCTGGGCCTGGGCAATCAGCGTGTCAAGCCTGCTCTTGGGCACAGGCTTGCCGTTGACGACGGCAATGTTCTGCGCCGTAGCGGCCAGCGGCAGCAGCAGCGCAAGCAGGGCCGCGCGCGCGGCAAGGGTCTTCAGCTTCATGGGCAGTGGGGCTTTCAAAGAAAGTGCGGGCGCAACGGCCCATGCGGGTGGCTCGGCGCTGGACCAGCGCGGGACAGAGCGAAACGGCTTTCAGGTTTCGTCGGGCGCCTGCGCCACGATGGCCAGGGCATGGACGCCCTGTTCAGCCAAAGGGCCCAAGGAATCATACACAAGCCGATGCCGCGCCACGCGGCTCAGGCCTGCAAAGCGCTTGCTGCGGATGCGCACCGTAAAGTGCCGGCCTTCGCGCGCGCCAGCGTGGCCAGCGTGCAGGTGGCTGTCGTCCTGCACGTCGACCTGCAAGGGCGCCAGCGCCGCTTGCAGACGGGTCCGGATGTCGTCGGCAGTCATGTGTTTTCGGCTTTGTCTTCAGGCTTGAGAGCGGGCTTGAAGTCTATGGCTGCTGAGTTGATGCAGAAGCGCTCGCCCGTGGGCTCCGGTCCGTCATCGAAGACGTGGCCCAGGTGGCTGCCGCAGCGGTTGCAGCGCACTTCCACGCGCACCATGCCGTGCGCGGTGTCGCGCACGCGTTCAATGACTTCGCGGTTGATCGGCTCCCAGTAACTGGGCCAGCCGCAGTGGGCGTCGAATTTGGTGCTGCTCTCGAACAGCGGGGTGCCGCAGCCCACGCAGAGGTACTTGCCCTCTGCAAAGTGGTCCCAGTATTGGCCGCTGAAGGGTCTTTCGGTGGCCGCGTGGCGAGCGACTTGGTACTGTTCATGGTCCAGTTGGGCGCGCCATTCAGCGTCGCTCTTCTTGACAAGATAGCGCGGGTCGTTGTGGTCGTGGAGCACAGGCATGGTGAGCAGGATCGATGCAGAAGTACCCTATTGTCGCGGCACGTAGGCAAGCCGTTGGGGCTGGGGTCATCATGTCGCGTCGTGCACACCTGCGGCTGAAAAGCAAGACCTCGGGCAGGGTTGACCCGCACTTGCCTCCCGGTTGTCCCGCCAGTGACAACCGCTTCGGGGTAGTCCCCAAGCGCAAAGGCCATGCTCTTCCGCTACCTTCCTATGGTTACTTTCATGCTCTAACGGAGACAGACAAAATGCATTTCACTCACCGCTTGTTTGGTGTGACGGTGGCCGCATCGGCTGCCCTGGTGTCCGGCGTGGTCTTTGCGCAGGCTGGGCAGACGGTCAAGATCGCCTTCATCGACCCGCTGTCTGGCCCGTTTGCCAACGTCGGCCAGAACCAGCTCAAGAGCTGGCAGTTCATCGCCGAAGAATTCAACAAGAAAAACGCCGCTGGCGTGAAGTTCGAATTTGTGTCCTTTGACAACAAGGGCTCACCCCAGGAAAGCCTGAACAGCCTGAAGGCCGCCACCGACCAAGGCATCCGCTACGTGGTGCAGGGCAACGGCTCGGGCGCCGCGCTGGCGATTTCTGACGCTGTCTCCAAGCACAACGAGCGTAACCCCGGCAAGGAGGTGGTTTTCCTGAACTACGCCGCGGTCGACCCCGATCTGACCAACAGCCGCTGCTCTTTCTGGCACTTCCGCCTGGACGCCGACACCTCCATGAAGATGGAGGGCCTGACCAGCTTCATGAAGGATCAGCCCGAGATCAAGAAGGTCTACGTCATCGGCCAGAACTATTCGCACGGCGTGCAGGTGGAGAAGTACTTCCGCGAAGGCATCGCCCGCAAACGGCCTGACGTCCAGGTCGTGGGCTCGGACCTTCACCCCATCGGGCAGGTCAAGGACTTCGCGCCTTACGTGGCCAAGATCAAAGCCAGCGGTGCGGACTCGGTGGTCACCGGCAACTGGGGCCAGGACCTGACGCTGCTGGTCAAGGCCGCCAAGGATGCGGGCCTCAACGCCAACTTCTACACCTACTACGCCGTCACCAGCGGCGTGCCGACGGCGATGGCTGCGGGCGTGGGCGGCAAAGTGCGGGTGGTGGCCATCGGGCACAACTCGCTGCCGGGCACTGCGGCGCGGCTGCAGGACGAATACAAGGCCAAGTTCAACGACGACTGGTACACACTGCAGACGTACACGGGTCTGGCCCTGCTGTCTGCCGGCATGGCCAAGGCCAAGACCACCGAGCCGGTGGCAGTGGCCAAGGCGATGAGCGGCATCCGCTTCCAGGGCCTGACGGGTGAGTTGGAGATGCGCAAGACAGACCACCAGATGCAGCAGCCGCTGTTCATCACCGAGTGGCGCAAGGCCGACGCCAAGAACAAGTACAGCGTCGAGAACACCGGGTTCAACTTCCAGGAAGTGCGCGCGATGCCGTCGTACGTGTCGAGCACGCCGACCTCGTGCCAGATGAAGCAGCCTTCCTGACCAAGGGCTGAAGGCGCAGGCAGCGCGGCTGCCGGTTTCACCGGTGCCGCGCTGTTTTTACGTTCCAAAGCCTAGCCACTGACGCACTCCCCCGATGGACGTTTCCTACTTTCTGATCTCGCTGCTCAACGGCCTGTCGGTTGGCCTGCTGCTCTTCATGCTGGCTTCGGGGCTAACGCTTATCTTCAGCATGATGGGGGTGCTGAACTTTGCCCACGCCAGCTTCTACATGGTGGGCGCGTACGTGGCCTACACCATCACCCAGGCGGTGGGCTTCTGGTGGGGGATCGTGCTGGCGCCGCCCATCGTCGGCCTGATGGGCGCGGCCTTCGAGCGCTACGCGCTGCGCCGGGTCCACAAGTTCGGACACGTGCCCGAATTGCTGATCACTTTTGGCTTGAGCTACCTGATCCTTGAACTGGTGGGCCTGATCTGGGGCCGCCAGGCGCTGAACTTCCAGCCGCCCGAGTCGCTGCAGGGGCCGCTCTTCACGGTGGTGCAACTGCCCGAGGCGCTGCAGTTTGCGTGGGGTTCGCCGCCCGAGATCTGCAAGACCGTGGCTGGCGCCATCTGCACGCAGTTTCCGTCCTTCCGCGCGTTCAGCATGGGCGTGGCGGTGCTGATGCTGGTGGCGGTGTGGTTGCTGCTCACGCGCACGCGCATCGGTCTGGTCATCCAGGCGTCGTTGACGCACCCTGACGCAGTCGAGTCCCTTGGCCACAACGTGCCGCGGGTATTCATGCTGGTGTTTGGTGGCGGCACGGCGCTGGCCGCGCTGGCCGGTGTGATTGGCGGCGCCTTGCGCGTGACCGAACCGAGCATGGCTCTGGCCGTGGGTGCGGTGGTTTTTGCCGTCATCGTCATCGGCGGCATGGGTTCGCTGGCGGGCGCTGTTGTCGCCAGCCTGGCTCTGGGGGTGATCGACAGTTTTGCGGTGGGCAGTGACAGTTCGCTGGCGGATGTCTTCAAGCTTGTCGGCATGAGCATCACGCCTGACACCTTCGGCTTCGTGGTCTGGAGCGTGAAGATGAGCCAGGTGGCCGCGATCTTGCCGTATCTGTTTCTGGTGCTGATCCTGATCTTCAGGCCCAAGGGCCTCTTTGGCACGCGGGAGGGGTGATGGACAACGCAGCCCCTGGTATGGCTTCCCTGACCGCCGCCAAAACAGCGCAGAAATTGAAAACTTACAACCTTGGCCGCTGGGCCGTGTGGGGCGGCTATGCGGTGGTGATGTTGGCCGCACCGCTGCTGTGGAAAAGCAGCCTGTCGCTCACCATGCTGTCGCAGATGGGCATTGCCATCATCGCCTGCCTGGCCTTCAACATGTTGCTGGGGCAGGGCGGCATGCTCAGCTTCGGCCATGCGGTCTATTCGGGGCTGGGCTCCTTCTTCGCCATCCACACGCTCAACCTGGCCAGCAAAGGGCAGATCACGGTCCCGGTGAGCCTGGTGCCGCTGGTCGCGGGCGGCTTCGGCGCGCTGTTTGCGGTGCTGCTGGGGTACGTCACCACCAAGAAGGCCGGCACGCCCTTCGCGATGATCACGCTGGGCGTGGGTGAACTGGTGGCGGCGATGGCGCTGATGTTCCCGGGCTTCTTCGGCGGCGAAGGCGGCATCACCGGCAACCGCGTGCAGGGCCAAAGCTTCCTGGGCATCACGTTCGGGCCGCAGGTCGAGCTGTACTACTTGATCGCGATCTACACCTTCATCAGCACAGGACTGATGTTTGCCTTCACGCGCACGCCGCTGGGCCGCATGCTCAATGCCGTGCGTGACAACCCGGAACGGGTGGAATTCATCGGCTACAACACCCAGTTCGTGCGCTACTTTGCCTTCATCGCCAGCGGTTTTTTCATGGGCATCGCGGGCGGCCTGGCGGCGCTGAACTTCGAGATAGTGACCGCCGAAGTGGTGGGCGCCACGCGGTCTGGCGCGTACTTGCTGTTCACCTTCCTGGGCGGCGCGGTGTTCTTCTTCGGCCCCATCATCGGCGCCGTGTTGATGGTCCTGGCGCTGGTGCTGCTGTCTGAACTGACGCAGGCTTGGCTGCTGTACCTGGGGCTTGTGTTCACTTTCATGGTGATGTTCGCACCGGGTGGCATCAGCAGTCTCATCATGATGAATCTGCGGGTGGCCTCTTTCGGCAAGCTGCGGCCGCTGGTGGGTTCTTACCTGGCGCTGGCCGGCGCGGCGGCCACGGCACTGCTGGGCGCGGCGGTGATGATCGAGATGGTCTACCACCTGCAGCTGAACGAAGCGCTGGGCCCGATGATGAAGTTCATGGGCGCGTCGCTCAATGCCAAGGGCTTCGACACCTGGTTTGGCGCCTGCTTCGTGATGCTGGTGGGCCTGGTGATGTTCGAGCTGGCGCGGCGCCAGTTCGTCAAGGAATGGGGCCGCACGCAGGAAGAGATCGAGCACGTGATCAAGCAGCGCGAGGCAAGTCAATGAGCCCCCAAGCTCGCATGCGCTCGCGACCCCCCGAGGGCGTTGGCCTTTGTAGGCAAACCCTGCGGGAGGTCGCATGAGTGGGTCCACAGAGTTCGCGCTGGAGCTGCGCGACGTGCG
>JAYSYB010000616.1:0-8201 GCA_043716775.1 Rubrivivax sp. | reverse complement strand
CCTGACGCGGCCCGACGGCAGCCAGCCCGACCTGCAGCGGGTGGTGGTGCGGCCGCTGCTGCTGCGCGGCCAGCCACATCTGTGCTTCGTCAGCAGCCACACCACGCGCGACATCACCAAGAACCTGCCGGTGCATGAAGGCCTGTTGCAGATTCGTCAGAGCCTCGGGCAGCGCTTCAAGAACGCCCACCTGCACACGCCGACCGAAGAATTTCAGCTGCGCTTTGGCAAGAAAGGCACTGGCCACCTCGGCAGCAGCCGGCTCGCTGGGGCGGTGGTCAGGCCCGTGCAGCTGGCGGGCCACGACCGTGAAAAGCAGCGTTGGATCGACATCCAGAGCCCCTTTCTCGTTGCCCTGGGCATCACGAGCGCGCAGCACATGCTGGTGCCTGCGATGGCGCGCAAGTGGAAGCAGATCAACAAGTTCGTCGAGATCTTTGCCCACGCGCTGGACGCTTCACCGCTGGCGCAGGCTCAGCAATTGCATGTCGTGGACTTTGGCGCCGGCAAGGGTTACCTGACATTCGCGCTGCACGACTGGCTGCGCCACAGCCGCGGCCTGGCCGCCGAAGTGAGGGGCATCGAATTGCGCGGCGATCTGGTGGAACAAGGCAACCGCCACATCGCCGCTCTGGGCCTGCAAGGCTTGCAGATGCAGCAGGGCGACGTGCGCGAATTTGGCAAGGGCGGAAAGCCTGAACCCATGGACGTGATGATCGCGCTGCACGCCTGCGACACCGCCACCGACCACGCCATCCACCTGGGCCTGCGGAGCGGCGCGCAGATCATCCTGTGCTCACCCTGCTGCCACAAGCAGCTGCGCCCGCAGCTGCTCAGCCCGCACCCGTTGCGCAGCGTGTTCCAGCATGGCATCCACGCCGAACAGCAGGCCGAAATGGTGACCGACAGCCTGCGCGCGCTGCTGCTGCAGGCGCAGGGCTACGACACCCAGGTCTTCGAGTTTGTGGCGCTGGAGCACACGCGCAAGAACACGATGTTCCTGGCGGGGAAGCGTGCGCTGCCGTTGCCGGCACCTGCGCGCGACGCCGTGCTGGCGCAAGTGGTGGAGCTGAAGCAGTTCTTCAGTGTGAAGGAGCAGTGCCTGGAGACGTTGCTCCAGAATTGACGCTGGTTCAGGTTCAGACCGTCACGCTGTCCCACGGTGCGACCGTGGAGCCCGCTGCGGCAGGCGCTTCAACAGCGGCAACAGCCTGCCGTTCATGCAGCCCACCCAAAGCCGCCATCAGATCAGGCATCAAGAGCCGCAATTCGCCCGTGCTGATGGCCACGTCGGCGTCGAAGCCGCTGTCATCCTTGCCGGACTGTGCCCCTTCCAGCACCACGTCCAGCAGCTGGATCTTCTTCATCGTCAGCGCTTCGGTCAGCACGAAAGACACGCGCCCGGCCCAGGTCATGGCCAGTTGGGTGGGCAGCTTGCCCTGCTTGATGTGTTCACCGACCTCGTCGATGTCCAGTGTGTGGCGGGCATAGCGCACGCTGGCTTTTTCGCTGTCGGGCTGCTTGAGTTCGCATTCGCGGTCGATGCTGAAGCCGGCCGGCGCTTCTTTCTCGGCCAGCCACGCCGCCATCGCGGTGGCGGGCGACAGCGCGGTCTGCAGCAGACTGAGTTTCAGTCCACCGCCCAGCAACTCGATCAGCCTCGTCACCACCGCGTCGGCTTTCTTCGTGCTGCCTGCGCCCACCCACACGAGTTGCGCTGCCGGGTCCAGCCAGACCAGAGTGTCAGCGCGTTTGGGGAATGCTCGTGGCAGCAGCGTGTGGACGACGGCTTCTTTGACCTCGCGCACGCGCTTGCCTTTGGGCCGGCGACCGGTTTCTTTTTCGATGGCATCAAGCTGCGCTTCGACCTGCGTCTTCACCACGTCGCCGGGCACGGCCTTGGTTTCGGTGCAGAGCTTGAAGACGACCTGACCGCCGACGCTTTCAGCCAGTGCGGCGTGTTTGTCGCCGCGCGGAGCCACCCAGCCGGCCGATTCGGGTTGCGTGGCGCCACATTCGATGAAACGCGCGCCGGACAGGCGTTCTTCCATTTCAGTCAAGGTGGGCGGGGCCCAGTGTTCGATGCGGTAGACGAGGGCGTTCTTGAACATGGGGAGGGTGCGGAAAACAGCAACTGGAGAGGGCGCGGATTCTAGGGCGCTAAGCGGGGCAGGTTCCTGCTGCACCGGCGCGGCTGAATGTGCTGCCGCCATGCAGCGAAGCAGGGGCGGCAAAACGCGTGGCTTTCAGCACCGCACCCTGCAATTCCAGCTCGGCGCGCAGGTCGCCGGTGGCACCCAGGCCACGCAGCGTGCGCGCGTCGATGCGGCCGTCGACAACCATCACCGGCGCCGGCACACCGGCCGCGGCAAGGGTGGCCGAAAAGCGCTGGAAGCGCTGTTCGATCTGCAGGGTCAGACCTTTGCCGCACCACAAGCCCTGCACGGACGCCGGCACCACCCACAGGTGCACGGTGGACCGCTTGTCGCGTCCGACCGCCTTGTCGGGCACGTCCAGCGTGACGCTGCGGTCGGGTTGCCAGTCGCCCATGTCCCAGTCGTGGCTGACGATGCGCGTGCCGGGCGCCAAGGCCAACAAGCGCTGGCGCAGCTGCAGGTTGACTTCGGGCAGCAGGTACATCGTCACCACGGTGGCGCCCTGCAGCGGCGTGAGGAAGAGGTCCTGCACGCGAAACTCCGCGCGGTCTGCCACACCGGCCTTCACCGCGTTGGCGCGGCTTTGCGCCACCAGGTCGGGCACGATTTCCACCCCCAGGCCGCGGGCGCCAAAACGACGCGCCGCGGTGATGACGATGCGGCCGTCACCCGAACCCAGGTCGATGACAAAGTCCTGCGCCGTGACGCCTGCCAGCTGCAGCATGGCCAGCGTAACGGTGTCGGGCGTGGTGATGAAGGGCACCTCGTCCTGCGCCGCTGCGTGGGTGCAGGCGGCAGCGCATGCTGCCGCTGCTATGCAAAGGCAGCGCGCCAGCACCTTCGCCCGCAAGCTCATGCCGTCGGCAGCACGTGGTCCTTGAACTGTTCGCGCAGCTTTATCTTCTGCATCTTGCCGGTGGCGCCCAGCGGAATGGCATCGACGAAGATCACGTCGTCAGGCGTCCACCACTTGGCGATCTTGGTGTCGTAAAACGCGATCAGTTCTTCGCGCGTCACCGTCGCGCCGGGCTTCTTCACCACCACCAGCAAGGGCCGCTCGTCCCACTTCGGGTGCTTGGCAGCGATGCACGCCGCCATGGCCACGTCGGGGTGCGCCATGGCGATGTTTTCCAGGTCGATGCTGCCGATCCATTCGCCGCCGGACTTGATGACGTCCTTGCTGCGGTCGGTGATGATCATGTAGCCGTCGGCGTCAAACTTGGCGACGTCGCCGGTGGGGAACCAGCCCTTGATGAGCGGGTCGCCGCCTTCATCCTTGAAGTAGCGGCTGATGATCCAGGGCCCGCGCACCAGCACGTCGCCCGATTCTTTGCCGTCCCAGGGTAGCTCGGCGCCGTCTTCGCCGACGATCTTCATGTCCACGCCATAAACCGCGCGACCTTGTGTGGACATGACGGCCAGCTTCTGCTCGGCCGTTTGGGTCAGGTGCTGGCGCTTGAAGCCGGCTGCGGTGCCGATGGGGCTCATCTCGGTCATGCCCCAGGCGTGGATGACGCGCACGCCGTACACGTCCAGGAACTTCTTGATCATGGCCGGCGGGCACGCCGACCCGCCAATGGCGCTGCGCCGCATGGTGCTGAACTTGAGGTTGTTGGCGTCCACGTACGCCAGCAGGCCTTGCCACACCGTGGGCACGCCGGCCGACAGCGTGACGCCTTCGGATTCGAACAGTTCATACAGGCTCTTGCCGTCCAGGCCCGGCCCCGGCAGCACGAGCTTGGCGCCCACCATCGGCGCCAGGTAGACGATGCCCCAGCTGTTGACGTGGAACATCGGCACCACCGGCAGCACCGCGTCGGCCGCGCTGGCGCCCAGGCTGTCGGGCAAGGCAGCGGCCATCGTGTGCAGCACGGTGGAGCGGTGGCTGTACAGCACGCCCTTCGGGTTGCCGGTGGTGCCGCTGGTGTAGCAGAGCGAGCTGGCGGTGTTTTCGTCGAAGGTGGGCCAGTCGTACTGGTCCTTGTGCGCGGCCAGCAATTCTTCATAGCACAGCAAGCCCGGAATTTGGGCCGCCACGTCGGCCGCCGGCATGTGCGCGCGGTCGGTCAGCGCCACCCAGTGCTTGATGGTCTTGGTGCGCCCGGCCACGGCCTGGATCAGCGGCAGGAAGGTCATGTCGAAGAACATCACCTGGTCTTCGGCGTGGTCGGCGATGTAGACGATCTGATCCGGATGCAGCCGTGGGTTGACGGTGTGCAGCACGGCGCCCGATCCGCTGACGCCAAAGTACAGCTCCATGTGGCGGTAGCCGTTCCAGGCCAATGAGGCCACACGGTCGCCGCTTTGCACACCCAACGCCAACAGCGCGTTGGCGACCCGCCGCGAGCGCATGGCGATGTCTTTGTAGGTGCAGCGGTGGATGTCGCCTTCGACCCGGCGTGACACCACAACTTGCTCGGCGTGGTGGCGTTCTGCGTGCGTGATGAGCGAAGAGATCAGCAGCGGCTGCTGCATCATTTGGCCGAACATGGCGTCTCCTTGATGGCACTGAAGTTGATGCGCCATTCTGGCCGATGCACCCCCGGCCCGCCTTGGGGGACACGCGGGGTTGACGCGCCGGGCGCCTATGTCCTGGTGGCCAGACTGCCGGCCGGCCGCCCGCCCGGCCCATCAGCCTGGGTTCAACGCGACGGCGCCAGCGACACCAGGCACCCCGAGGCATGCAGCACCGCGCCCGTGGCCAGCGCCATGCTGTCGCCGGGTGCCAGCTCCTGCGCCAGCATCTGCATGCCGCCCACGGGCGTGGGTGTCCCCAGGCTGGCCCAGCGGAGAACAGCCCCGGCCGGCAGCCGCAGGTTGCTGCGGTTGGTGATGACGAGCTTCGTGCCAGTGGGCGCCGCAGCGGGCGCCAGTTCACAGGTCAGCAGCGGCGGCACCTGCGCGTCTTGCCGCGCATGCCAGATGGGTGGCGCCAGTGCGGCCGTCAGCGCCGCTGCGGCAACGATCAGGGTCGCGGCCAGTGCCGGTGGCACGGCGGTGATTGACCGCTTCGACAGGTTCATGGCGCCCCCTTCTTGAAGGCCCCAGTTCACACCCGATGCGGTGTCAGCGAATCCTTCAAAGTGTGCAGGCGGCAGGCTTCGGCAGGCGCGCGTGGCGCACCAGCATGGGTCTTCATCGGGTGGGCGTGTCTGGCCGGCGTTCAGGGCCTGGGTGGGGCGGTGGCCTTGTCGCTCCAGAGTTCACCGCCCGTCGCCCAGTCGTGGCGTTGCACATCGCGAAAGATCACGTCCACGCTGTCGGCCGAGCCGCCCAGCGTGCGCACCGTGGCTTCGGTCAGTGCCAGCGCCAGCGCGCGTTTTTGTTCCAGCGTGCGGCCGGCAAAAAGTTCAACGTGGATCGACGGCATGCCTGTTCCCGGGTGATGAATGAATGGGTTGAATGTTCGCACGCAGCCGCGTGGCATGGGCCTTGCACAATGGCGTGTCCTTGAGTTCTTCCGTCCTGTCGTCCGCAGCCCGTGCAAGCCGTGAATGCAAGCCGTCCATGCAAGCCGTCCATGCAAGCAGTCCATGAGCGCCGCAGTCTTCCGCCCCCACGACCCCTTTGACATCCAGGCCCTGGTGCACACCCTGGCCGGGCTGGACATGCGCAACAGCGCCGCAGAGCGCGACCGTGCCGCCGCCGACTACCACTGGTACAGCCCCGTGCTGCTGGAGCGGCTGCGCGGCAGACGGCCTGATGTGGTGATTCGCCCGCGCGACAGCGGCGACGTGCAACGGGCCGCCGCTGCCTGTGCCCGCCACCGCGTGCCGCTGACCGTGCGCGGTGGCGGCACCGGCAACTACGGCCAGTGCGTGCCGCTGTTTGGCGGTGTGTCGCTGGACATGACGGCGCTGAACCGCGTGCTGCGCATCGAAGACGGCTGGGCGAGCGTGCAGGCAGGCGTGCTGCTGCACGACTTGAACCTGGCCGCTCGACAGACGGGCCAGCAGCTGCGCATGTGGCCCAGCACCGAGCGCATCGCCACGCTGGGCGGCTTCATCGCCGGCGGCCACAGCGGCATCGGCAGCATCCGCCACGGCATCCTGGCCGATGCAGGCAATGTGCGGCGGCTGCGCATCGTCACGCTGGAAGAAACGCCACGGCTGCTGGACCTGGTCGGCGCCGACATCCAGAAGGCGCACCACGCCTACGGCAGCAACGGCGTCATCACCGAGATCGATGTGGCGCTGACGCCGTTCATCGAATGGCAGCACACGGTCGCGCTCTTCGACAGCTACGACTCAGTGCTGCGCTTTGGCCTGGCTGCCGGTGCGGCAGCGCAGCGGCGCGACATCGACCTTTTCCAGCTCAGCGCCGTCGAACGCCGCATCACGCCCTACTACGCGGCTCTGAATGGCCGGCTCGAAGACAAGGACGCCATGTTCGCGCAGGTGTCACCCGCCACGCTGCCGGCCTACCGCGCGCTGGTGCAAACGCACGGCGGCCGCGTGGTGATGCAGGGCACCGAGGCCGAGCTGATCGCGCAGGGCCTGCCCCCGGCCACCGAATGCGCCTACAACCACACCACGCTCGAAGCGCTGAAGTCCGACCGCGGCGTGACGTATCTGCAAGTGGCCTACCCTGGCCCGCTCGACCCCGCGCTGGTGTCGCGGCAGATGCAGCGCTTTGGCGATGAGGTGCTGATGCACCACGAATTCAGCCGCTCAGGCGGTGAACTTGTCGCCTTCGCGTTGCCGCTGGTGCAGTACTTTGACGAAGCGCAGCTGCGCGCCTTGATCCAGAGCTTTGAAGCCGACGGCTGCTGGATCTTCGACCCCCACACCTGGGTGCTGGAAGACGGCGGCATGAAGCAGGTGGACACGGCGCAGCTCGACTTCAAGAGGCTGGCCGACCCGCACGGCCTGATGAACCCGGGCAAGGTGCGGGGCTGGGACGAACAGGTTCTGGGCATCGTGGGCGGGCAGTTGTGATGCACAGCTGGATGCACCCATGAGGCTCTTGTTGGTCTACTGCCACCCCGACCCGCACAGCTACGGTGCTGCGTTGCGCCAGGCCGCTGCCGACGCCCTGCGCAGCGCCGGCCATGAAATGCGCCAGATCGACCTCTACGCCGAAGGCTTCAACCCCGTCTTCAGCGCGGCCGAAAAGGCCACGTACCTGGGCGACACGGCGCAGAACATCGCTGGCGTGTCCGCCCACGTGGACGCGCTGCGTTGGGCCGAAGGCTGGGTGGTCGTCTATCCCACCTGGTTCTACGGCGCACCGGCGATGCTCAAAGGCTGGCTGGAAAGGGTGTGGCTGCCAGGGGTGAGCTTCCGCATCGCCACGGGCAGACAGCGCACCATCGGGGGTGAGCTGTCCAACATCCGGCGCTTCATCGGCATCACCACTTCAGGCTCGCCCTGGTGGTGGCTGAAAATGATCGGCGACCCAGGCCGCAGCCTCTTCATGAAAGGCTTGCGCCCGCTGTACGCCAAGCGCTGCCGCATGCAGTGGCTGCAGCTCTACAACATGAACCACGTCACCGCCGCCGAGCGCAACGCCTTTGTCGCCCGCGTCAAGCGGGAATTGTCTGCACTGTGAGAGCCCACCCCGCATGAACCCATCGACGATTGCCCAACCCCTGGCTGCCTACAGCGCCTGGCGCCGCGTCGGCGACATCGTGTATTTGTCCGGCGTGATTGCGGTGGACCCGCAGCACAAGCTCATCGTCAAGGGCTACGCCGACATCCCGCCTGCCGCGCGTGCGCTGCTGGGTGAGACGGGCGAATTCAGCACCGACATCAAGGAAGGCCCCATCCTGGCGCAGAGCTGGTTTGTGCTGGACCGCATCCGCGCCACCGTGGAAGCGGCCGGTGGCCAGATGGGGGACGTCTTCAAGCTCGTGCAGTACTTCAAGAACCTGGACCACTTTCCGCATTACAGCCGGGTGCGCAAACTCTTCTTCACGGGCGAGCCACCGGCGTCCACCGTGGTCGAGGTCAGCGCCATGCTGCCCACCGCTGACATCCTGGTCGAGGTGGAAGCCACGGCCTGCATCCCTTGCAAATTCGCCCTCAAAGGTTGAACCATGCTGCA